>CALWTE010000018.1 GCA_944384375.1 uncultured Clostridia bacterium
AAAATTTTTGTTTGTTTTTTAGAAAAAAGTCTAAAATTTAGTGTTAAGGAGAAATATTTATGACCGAAACAGAAAGAAATAAGAAATATAATGAGTATGTGGCATCAAAAACTCCAAAAACAAAACCATGGCCTTCTCTATTTCACGCTTTTTGGGTTGGTGGTTTGATTTGTTGTTTAGGTGAGTTGTTTAAAGATTTATGCTTATACTTCTTCCCGTATATGTCCACTATGGAAGCGTCCAATTGGGCATTAATTATAATTATTATGCTTGCGTCCTTCCTTACTGGTATAGGGGTTTACGACAGAATTGGTGCTTATGCGGGCGCGGGCAGTATTGTACCCATAACTGGATTTAGTAACTCAATAGCAAGTTCTGCACTAGAATTTAAACGTGAAGGAATGATATTTGGGTTGATGGCAAAAATGTTTTTAATCGCGGGTCCTGTAATAGTTTCGGGTGTAATCGCTTCTATTATTGCGGGATTAATTTATTTAATTTTTTAAAGGTGAAAAATGTTGAATAGACTAGGTAAACAAACTATAGTTTTTAAAAACAAACCGAGAGTAATCAGTCATTATTCGGTTGTAGGCCCTAAGGAAGGCAATGGGAACTTTGGCAAATTCTTCCATAAAATATTAAAAGACGATTTGTTTGGAGAAAAAAGTTACGAAGCCGCCGAAAGCAAAATGCTAATGCTAGCAATAACTGAAGCAATCAAAGTATCGGGCATTCCCACAGACGAAATAGACGCTTTATTCGCTGGTGATTTAATGAATCAAATTACTAGTAGTAGTTTTGCTGCGCGTTCTTTAAAACTCCCCTATTTAGGGCTTTTCGGCGCTTGTAGTACTATGGCAGAATCTCTAATTATGGGCGCTTGCCACGTTGATGGTGGTTTTGCTAGGTACGCCGCTTGTGCTACAGGCAGTCATTTTAGTAGTGCAGAAAAACAATTTCGTTATCCACTAGAATTAGGCACGCAACGCCCACCCTGTTCACAGTGGACAGTAACAGGGACTGGTTGTACAATATTAGGTAACGCTGATATGGGTATAACTGTTGATAGTGCCACTATAGGGAAAGTCGTAGATTGGAATATAACAGATGCCAACAATATGGGGGCTGCTATGGCACCCGCTGCTGCTGATACGCTAAAAGCACATTTAGAAGATACTGGCAGAAAATTAGCAGATTATGATTTAATACTAACGGGCGATTTGGGTAAATTAGGTAGTGAAATCTTAATAGACTTGATGGAATATAACGGCTATCATTTAGGCACAAACTATAATGATTGCGGGCAAATGATTTTTTCCAACACACAAAAAACTTTTATGGGTGGCAGTGGTTGTGGTTGTGGTGCAAGTATCTTAAATAGTTATGTGTTTGATAGAATGGAAGAACACAAACTCAACAACGTTTTGTTTATAGCCACGGGGGCACTAATGAGTAGTTTGTCCAGTCAACAAGGTAATTCAATTCCTAGCATTGCACACGCAGTTAGTTTTAATATAGGAGGTAAATAAATGTTTGACCCTATAATGTATTTAAAAGTATTTGCTGTTGGCGGACTTGTCTGTCTAATCGGTCAAATATTAATTATCACCACCAAAATGACTAGTGCTAGAATTTTGGTTTCCTTTTTGTTATTTGGGGCTTTGCTAGAAACAATCGGAGTTTATCAAAAAATTAACGACTTCGCGGGGGCGGGTATTTCTATACCTATTATAGGTTTCGGTGCAAGCCTTGCTCGTGGCGCTATCAACGCGGGACAAACAGAAGGTTTAATAGGCGTGTTGACTGGTGGTTTGTCCGCGACCGCAGGTGGAATTGCTGCGGCAATTTTTGCGGGCTTCCTTGTCGCCTTGATTTTTAATAGTAAAACTAAAAAATAGTTATGAAACAAAAAGGGTCGTCCAGCATATATAAATAATATGCGTAAATTTAAATTTAAAAAAAGGTTTAATTTTAAATCAAAATGGTTTATCGCAACGGCGATACTGGTCGTGATTATTGTGCTTATAATTTTATTTTTTAATTTTTGCGTCAACCCTGTAATACTCACAATTAGCGAAGCAAAAATAAAATCAATTACATCTCAATCAGTCAATAGCGCCGTACAAACTGTTATTTCAAATAATAACGTGTATGATGACCTTATCCAAATAACCACAGACAGTGAAGGAAATATTGCAAGTTTTCAAGTAAATACAATTTTAATAAACAAAATGGCAAAAGAAATAGGCAAAACCGCACAGCAAAACTTAAATTTACTTAGTAGCGAAGGGGTGGACATTCCCCTGGGTACACTAACGGGAATTCCAGCATTAGTAGGCACTGGCCCTACCCTATATTTTAATGTGGACCCTATCGGCACGATATCTTCTTCTTTTAATTCGGAATTTGTCAGTGCAGGGATAAACCAAACAAATCACCGCATTTTTATGAATATGAAGGCATCAGTATGCGTTGTGTTACCCACCGCTACAAAAAATATTGAAACAAATACACAAGTTTTGCTCTGTGAATCAATAATCATAGGTAAAGTGCCAGACACTTACTTGAATTCCGACAGTCTAGACGAAATGATGAACTTAATTCCAGGCTGATTTAAAAGAGAATGCCATGCTTATGTTTTAATTACTATCCTACTTCCAAAAAGTTACAAACTATAGAGTTTTTACAAGGTTAAGTGCTTTATAAAATTTAATATTATTTAAGCAAAAAAACTACGGGTATAACCTGTGGTTTTCATTTTATCAACAAAAAATATTAGGTTTTTACGCCTAATATTTTCTTTTAATTTGCTAAAGGCCAGTATTTAGAAATTTCTTTGATTGAGTCGCCATAAGTAAAGGCTTCAATGTCGTTTGCCACAACTAAATCAATTTCATCTAAGACAATTTCGTCTTGTGAAATTATAGCCTTACCTACTATATTTCCTTTGTTTAAAGGTGCGCTAACATTATCAAAAACATAATCTACTTTTACGTCTGCTTGTTCACCTTTTTTGTTTAAAGTATAGTAACTATTATTTGCTCTAATTATAGGAGCGTTTTTTGCTTTGTTAATGGTAAATTCAACATTTAAATCTTTATCTTTGTCTAAAATACAAGTGCTAGAATAATTTGCAAATCCCCAATCAAACATAGTTGTACAAGTGTCAAAGCGTGCTTGACTGCTTTCAGCGCCTAAAACTACTGCGATTAATCGCATGTTGTTCTTTTTGGCCGTTGCGGACATACAAAAGCCCGCTTCGTTTGTAGAACCTGTTTTACCAGCATCACAGCCAGTGTATCTTTTTAACAACTTGTTGGTATTTGCCATTTCAGTAATTCTTCCTGAAGGATGTTGAAAATCTTCCATCCAAATCTTGCTAATTTCAAAATAAAGTGGGTACTTCAAAACTTCCTTCATAATTAACGCGACATCATTTGCGCACGAATAAGCGTTTGCACTAGGTAAACCTGTACAATTACAATAATTTGTATCAAGAGCACCTAGAGATTTTGCTTTTTCATTCATTAAAATTACAAAATCAGATTCCGAACCTGCTATTTCTTCCGCCAACATTACACTTGCATCATTTGCTGAACTAATTATTACTGCGTGCAACAAATTCTCCACTGTATAAGTTGAATTTGCGTCAATAAACACTTGCGAACCGCCCATTCCCGCTGCATTTTCACTAGCAATGAGTTCTTTATCTAATGTTAAATCTCCATTATCAAGTGCTTCAAAAGCAAGTAGCAGCGTCATAAGTTTTGTCACACTCGCAATCGGCAAATGTTCCTTAGAATTAAATTCAGACAAGATTTGTCCCGTTTGATATTCCATTAAAACCCTAGATTTGCCCGCTTCTACCTTTTCAGCAGATACTGCAAAAACATTGTTTAAATTTGAAAAACTTGCAACAATTAATATTAAAGCAACAAATAAACCTATAAGTAAATTTTTCTTTTTAGCCATTTTTTCCTCCTTATACTTATACTGTATTTTTTGCATAAATTCATTTTATATGTATAAGGAAGTTAAGTTTTAAGAAATTACTAAAATTGCACTTAACCAAGGCATTAAAATTGCTTCTATAAGTGTAACAATAAACAAAATTCCTAAGAACACACTGAAAGTAACTCGTTCCTTACAGAAAAATTCTTGACTAAATATGCTACCGCCATATTGCTTGCATGAGAAATTATAACTCATACACACACTAGCCCAACCTATTAACAATAAAAGGAATAAAAGTTGGCAAGGGAAAACTAGAAAAATAACATTTATTACACCGCTTACATTAAATATAGCAATCAAAACTGAACAAGTAGAGCCCAACGTAAAACTTTTATATATTATTACTATAACAGATAAAAAACTTAAGAACGGCTTGCAATTTGTTGCCCAAATTAGAATAAATAAGCCTATTAGACTAAACAACCTAGAGAAAAATACGCCAAAAATAGAAATATCGCCTTCTAGATAATTTAATAATATACTATCAGATATTTTTGAAATATCAGTACTAGATGCTATTCTAATGCCGGCAATAAAGCCTATTATTAAAGCAACGACGGCTAAACTCAAGAAAACAATATACCATTTTTTATAAAGGCAAAAATGGTCTTTTAGACATAGTTTAGTAGTTTGCCATAATCTATAAAAAGATATCTTAAACATATAGAAATATATGTTATAAATTGTTTGAATATAACAAAAAATATTTTTGTAAAACTTTACAAAAATAATTTAACTTTTAATTTTGCATATTAACAAATTTTAAATTTTCAATATAGATTGTCAGTTTATTTGCTATATAGTATACAAACTCTTTTGGTGTAGGACAACGCACAAAATCTTCAAAAGTTATATTTGTAGACTCGTCAATTTTATGCTCTTCTTTATGTCGCCAAGCGGTTTCTAGAGCAACTTTCATACAACGAGAAATATTTGCAGGATTTGTGTTTAAATATGTGGAAACATACGTGTAAATTGTATCGTGAAAACAGCAAGGGTTACAATGTTTTAGCATTATATTTGCAACACATTCTTTTAAATAATTTGTCCCCATAGAACCAGCGTTAAAACCTAAAGTAACTAAAGTTTTAAAAATCAATCCCCTATTATCTAAGTCTAACTGTTTGTTCTTAATAGGATTATTATGCAATTTTGTAAGTTCACGACTGATTAAATCAATACTTTCTGGTATATCTGTATATTTCATATAGATATAATTTGCAGGCCCTAGTATATGAGTATCTGGTTCTATATAACCGGCAACAATTACCAAAGGTACACTGACACACGTCTCATAGGTAAAAATACTTAACTGCCTATAACTAATTTTATACTCACTATAATCTAATATTATAATATCAGGTACATTTGATTTCATTCTGTTAACTAATGTACCGAAATTTATTTCATATTCAAAGGAATTTACCCTGTTTTTTAGTAATAGCCTTAAATCTTTATTTGCTTTGGTTGAATCACCAACGTAATAAACTACATTATACATAAAATCATTTTTCCTCCTAAATTTTTAATTAAAGATATCAAATAATTTTTAAAAAGTAAAATGATTTTTGTAAATTTTTGTAAAATTTTTTATTTTTTATAAAAATTTTGAAAATTATTGAGTTATCATATTGTCAATATATATCCCAAAACCTTTTGTAGGGTCATTAACAAACACGTGGGTAACTGCACCTATTAATTTACCATCTTGCACTATCGGGCTACCACTCATTCCCTGAATTATACCGCCTGTTATATCTAATAACCTATCATCTGTTACTTTAAAAACCAAGTTTCTAGGGCTGGAAGCACCTTGATAATTTGTTTTTATAATTTCTATTTCATAACGTCTTACATTCTTGCCATCTAGACAACTGTAAATATATGCCTTACCAGGTTTTGCTGTCAGTCTACCACCCACTTCTATTAAATCACTTGCATTGTAATTACTATTATCTAAATTCAAATTGCCAAAAATTCCGTATTCGCAATTTTTATCTAAAGTACCTAATTCACTATTTGAACGGACAAATACTCCACGTATTTCGCCTGGGCTACCACGTGTAGCGCGTTTTACTCCTACTATGGAACATTTCTGCAAATTTCCTTGACTGACATCTATCACAGCACTTGTGCTTTGGTCTTGTATCGGGTGACCCAACGCACCAAAACGTCCTGTCTCGGGGTCAACAAAAGTAAGAGTACCTATTCCGCTAAAACTTTCTTTTGCCCAAATGCCTAATTTATATTTTTTAGTCAACACGTCATAAGCAGGCTTTAGCCTTTTTTCAATTTCTTTGTCTTTTCGCACAATTTTAACTAAAACTTCTTGCCCTTTGGCGCTTTCTTGATTGAGAATTTCTGCTATCTTAGAAACTCGCGTTATAGGGATATTATTGATACTTTTTATTATATCACCCGCTTCCAATTCTTGATTTGAAACGTCTAATCCATTATTTGATACAACTAAAACACCATCTCCGTAATATGAAAACCCCACTGTTTGCCCGCCTAAGTATACATGTTTATTTGCTACCGCTTCTACAGAATGAAGTTTTACGGTATTTAAGAGCATTATATCTACCGTGTTTGTGTCTTCATTATAATTTGCATTTACTAAAGAACCAAAGTCCGCCACTTTATCTTGCGTATTTTCATCAACAACCAAATGCCTAGGCAAATCGTAAATATCACTAAAAGGCACGTTCCAACAAACGTACGTAAACATAATAGATAATATAAATAGAGAAAACAAAAAAACCTTATTAAATCTCATAATATTTCACCTTGCTGTATTTTTTGAGATAATAAGATTTTTATACTTTGATTTAAACGTAAAAATATGTTATTTTAGATTTGATATAAACAAATTAGCCTGTTCTTTTAGTTCTTGAGCGTGTGCTAGACCGATTTTAGACTCAACATTTCCACCAGCAAGCCTTGCCAGTTCCCCTATTTCGCCTTTATAGTCTAATTTTCTCAACCCGCTATCCGTATGACCATCTTGAATTGATTTTTCTATTTGGAAGTGACTATCTGCAAAACTGGCAATCGTTGCTAAGTGAGTAACTGTTAGAATTTGCGTCGTCCTAGATAGTTTTGCTAATTTTTGCCCAACCTGATAACTTACAACTCCACTAATTCCACTATCTATTTCGTCAAATATTAGAGTATTGATGTTTTGTACATTGCCCATTACAATCTTAAAAGCCAACATAAAACGCGACATTTCACCGCCCGAAATCACCTTGTTTAAAGGTTTAACAGGCTCTCCTAAATTTGCTGTAAACATAAATTCTACATTATCGCTTCCATTCTTGTTAGGTAATATCTCGTCAAATTTTACAACAAACGAACTATTTCCCATACCTAATTGCTTTAATTCATTTACAATTAAATTACTAAACTCTTGTGATTTTTCTTTTCTTATTTGAGTAATATTTACACACACGCTAGTAATCTGGTCTTTAATTTGTGTTAATTTTGCATTCAATTGTTCTAAAGCAAATTCGCTATCTTCTAATAAAAGCAAACGGTCTTGACTGCTTTTTAAATATTGCAAAATTTCTTCTATGCTATTACCGTATTTATTTTTTAATGATTTAATTTTATCTAGTCTACTCTCAATCTCGTTCAAATCATATTCGCTATAATCGTATTCATTTGCTTTATCATTTAAGGTTTGTGAAATGTCGTCTATTTCAATTTTTACACTTTTTAAACGTTCACAAAGGCTATCCAATTCACTATCAATACCCGATACTCGCTCTAAAGATTTTATAGAATTATATATATTCAAATTTGCTGAACCCAAATTACTCTCTGTCAGCAAGTCTTGCGCCATATGAATTGAATTTACAACTTTTTCTGTATGTTGCATTTTGCGTTTTTTGTCTTCAAGTTCAATTTCTTCGTCAAGGCTTAAATTTGCGTCTATTATTTCATTTATGCTAAATTGCAAAAACTCTTTTTCACGTGCGCGTGCAGTTTCGTCTCCACCTAGACTAGTGATACTTTTTTCAGTTTCATTTTTTAAGTCAATTAGTTTTGATAATTGCTCTTTGAGTGGCACTAAATCTTCGCCGATAAAATTATCTAAAAATGTAATATGCGAATTAGCATCTAGTAAAGCCTGATGTTCGTGTTGCCCATATATATCAATTAAATTAGAAGTTATATTCCTTAGCATAGATAAATTAACAATATTTCCGTTGACTCTAATATCGTTTTTATTATCTAAACTCAGTTTACGTGAAATAATTAATTTGTTATCTTTCTCAAAACCTAAATCGTCTAAAATTTCAGCGACTTTTTTATTATTAGTTATATCAAAGACAATTTGTACTTGCGCACTGTCTGCCCCCGTCCTAATATTATTTTTGTCCGCTCTTTCACCTAATGCAAAACAGATTGCCGAAATTAAGATAGACTTACCCGCACCAGTCTCACCTGTAATCACGTTTAACTTGTCTCCAAACTCAACATAGGTTTCCTTGATTAAAGCATAATTTTTAACCAACAAACTCAATAACATATCACACCCCGCTCAAATGTTCTAAATCTATTATAGAACATAATAACGAAAAACGCAACTGTTTTTCAACAATTGCGTAAAAATTTTTTTATTAAACTAAAATTTCATTTATGCGTGCCAAAACTAGTTTTGCAGAAATTTCACTTTCAGTAACAACTAGCACGGTATCTACACCAAATACACACCCTATCACATTAGTCATTGCCAAACGGTCTACAACTTCGGCAACAATTCCCGCTGAGCCTTTGATTGTTTTTATTACGACTTGATTCATTATCGCTTGAGCACTTATAACAACATCTTTAAATAAATTATTGATTTTATTTACATAGCCCAAATTTTCATTTTCTACTATTGCGTACTTATATTTCTTTTGCTCCCCTGAAACTTTAAACAAGCCCAGTTCTTTAATATCACGACTGATAGTAGCCTGTGTTACATTGAACCCTGATTTCTTTAGTGCTGTAACTAATTCTTCCTGAGTGTCTATTTCGTTTTTGTTTATTATTTCAATTATCTTTGCTTGACGAGAACTCCTAGCCATTAGCCATCTCCTGTATATTAGTTATTTATATACATTTCTATTATATAACAAAATTTATAATTATGCAAGAGAAATTTGCATAATTATACATACACTAAAATTTATAATTATACAAAACTGGCACTTTTTGCCTTTGTTAAGCCAAAAGTATAAATATACATAGCGAAATTATTTTGAAATTTTACCCTTAAAAGACAGCATTTTCCCTACCTGCAAGACTATTTTTTGTGAATAATTTAATGCATAAGTTTTACCTATTGCCTTTCCTAAAACAGCAATTGACGCAATTACCGAATTAATAATTAGCGATAAGATTAAAGAGTTTACACCTGGAAATAACTTGATTAACAGTACCGAAATCGTTACACCGCCACCCCCGCAAAGAATGCTACAAATATCTCCTACTACATCACTACAAATACATGAAATCTTATCCGCATTTTTAACCATTTTTAGCGCGAAACTTGCACCCTTTACATTCTTCCTACTTAAATCTAAAATAGGTTTTATGCTACAAGCAGTGACCGCTACACCTATTACATCAAAAACAACGTTTGCTACCATTAAAAATAATATTAAAATAAGAGCCAGTGCCACACTGGTGTACGAAAGCATTAATTCCGATATTAAAGAAAATAATATTGATAAGCAAAGCGATATTAAAAAAATCTCAATAAACCATTTTGTGTTGCGTTTTGGTTTGATTTTTTCATTTTTATTTAAAATGGTTATCTTGAGCGAATCTTTGCTTTTTTCGTTGTTCAACTCTTTTTCCACATAATATTATATGTATATAAAAAAATAAAAATGAGTATTTCTACTCATTCAAAGGTTTCTCCATTAACTTATTTAACTCTTCACGCAGAACAGTTACTTTGCCCTTACTTTCATTTAACAATTCATAGCATTTTTTTGTTAAATCTGCACCTTCTGCAAAAAGCATATTTACTTCATCTAACTTTGTTTCGCCACTCTCTAATTTTTCTACAATTTCTTGTAATCTTTTGACATTTTCTTCAAAATTCATTTTCCTTCTCCTTTCTTTGAATCTACTTTACAATTTAAATTACCATCTATTAATTTTATAGAAATGTCGTCCCCCACTTCTACTTGATTAATACTTGTAACCACTTTGTCCTTAAATAACGTTTGGCTATAACCTAATTTAAATAATCTAATAGGATTAAGCGATTCTAATTTGTGTGTTAGTAAATCAAAGGCGTGCGCCTTTTCGTTCCAAATTTTATCTACTGTATTGTTTAAACTAACAGCGTAATTTCTGCAAATATTTGCTTTTTGCTGATAAATATAATCATACTCACTATCAATTTGACTATAAAGCGAATTTACATATGTTTGATTTGTGGTATAGAAATTGTCCACTAAACGTATCAATCGCATAGTATTAGCGTCTAATTCTTGCCTTAATTTCACTAAATCTGTGGCCACTAGTTCCGCTGCTGCTGACGGTGTGGGAGCTCTCAAATCTGCGACAAAATCAGCAATGGTAAAATCCGTTTCGTGCCCTACTGCACTTATAATGGGTTTATTGGCAGATGCTATAACCATTGCCAAACTTTCCGAATTGAATGTGCTTAAATCTTCAGCAGAGCCACCACCACGAGCTATAATAATAACATCTACGTTCGTTTTATCTAACTCTTGAATACCTTTTATAATAGTTTCTTCTGCGCCTATACCTTGAACTTTTGCTGGATATAAGACGATATCAAGCATAGGGTTACGACGCCCCGTAATATCAATTATATCTTGAATTACAGCCCCCGTTTCGCTTGTAACAACCCCTACTCTCTTAATTATCTTTGGCAAAGGTTTTTTCTTATCTGTGTCAAAAAGCCCTAATTTTTCTAACTTAGCCTTTAATTCTAAAAACTGCTTGTATAGTAGCCCTTGTCCATATGGCTCCATTCTCACAACATTAAAAGAAAATCTACCACCTTTAACATAATAATTAGGTGAACCGACCGCTAAAATTTGCTCGCCTTCTTTTGGTATATATCCGTTAGCGTAGCCAAATTTGACACAGTTTAGGACAGCGCCTTCATCTTTAATGCTAAAGTATAAATTTCCGCCAGAAAAAGACAGTCCTGAGACTTCCCCATAAACTTGAACATTTTGTAGCAATACTTCGGCAACAAATATATTATGTATATATGTATTAAATTGAGTTACAGAAATAATATTACTCATTATTTAATCCTTTATAAATCTTACTCAAAACGCCGTTTACAAAAGACGCGCTTTTTTCTGTGGAGTATTTTTTCACCAAATTTAAGGCTTCATTTATAGCTACCTTATAAGGCACATCTTCGCAGTACTTTAATTCATATGTACATAAAAGTAGAGCTACTTTATCCGCTGAAAATAATCTATCATATTTATAGGAGCTTAAATTCTGACTGATTATTTCTTCTAACTCTTGTTGATGATTAAAAACTCCTACAATAATAGAGTGTATAAATTCCATATCTTGCTCTGAACATTTTTCTCCATCTAAAATATCGGCAAAAAGAGTCTCATCAAAACCATTATTTAAAAACTGATTTGAAAATAACATTTTGTATGCGATTTCTCGCGCTTGCGACCTATTCATAATATCTCCTTAATGAATTAATAAACAAGTAAAAACCCCATATATTACGGGGTTTTAATTAGATTTTACAAAATCTACACCTAATACGTGAACGTTGATGTTTTTAACATTTATTCCAGTCATTGAAGTTATATTGTTTTTTATGTTCTCTTGCACTCTACATGCAACATCTGAAACGGTATAGTTAGAATAAATATTTACATACACATCTACAACCACGCCATCATTTGTATAAGTAATCTTGACACCTTCGTAGTAGTTAGAACTAAACAACTTCCCTAATTTAGAACCACCAAAGTTCGCACATAGGCTAGATACTCCGCTAATTTCCTTTGCTGCTAAATTCACAATTGATAGCAAAATTGTTTTGTTGAAACTCACTCTACCGCGTTGCCCATTGTTGCTTTGTTGTTCAATAGCCATAATTCACCTCAACATTTGTGAATTATTATAACACACCAAACGTCTTAAATCAACTATTCAATGGGAATTACTTTAACATTATCGATAGATTTACCTGTTTGTGCATTAACAATTTCGTAAATTTGAGTTACTTGGTCTTCAGTTAACTCGCCTTTAACCATTACGTTTACAAAGTTATCAGTCATAGATACGACTGCATCTTCAAACCCCCTAGCCTTTATGCCACTCTCAATTTGTAATTCGCTTTCCACAATTGCGGCTAAGTTATTTAATGCAGTTTGAGCAGATTCTTTTGCTGTTTCGGTACTGCTAGCACTTTCAAGTATTGCTTTATAGTATAATTCTTCCTGAGAACGTGCTGCATCTCTATCCGTCCTATAAGTTGTAAAGAAGTTTGCACTTGTAATTGTATTCCCGCTTGTATTTATCACATCATCGCCCGCTTGATTTAAAGTTACATTCAAAAATCCAGTTAACACAAGTAACCCCATCATAACACTTAAAACAATAATTTTCTTTTTCTTTGTAATCATTTATAATACTCCTTTTATTATTTTGCAAAAATTTCAATTTGAGAACTTTCTACCGCTAATAACGCTTGAACTGCCTTCAAAATATCCAGTTTTACTCGTACATCATTTGCTCCGCTCGCGACAATCACAATACCTTTTATATCAGGCATTATTTGGTACAAGATTAGTGGTTCATTAGAGCCATTTACGTTTATAATAATAGGCTCTCTATTTGAATTAGTCGTTTCTGTCTTGTTTGTTGTACCACTAGAAGTAGTGTTTTCAGTAGAACTATTTCTCTCATCGTCTGAGTAAGCAGGTACTAACTGCACCTCGCCATCTAATGTAACCATACAAGTAACTTCTCCCGCACCGGATATTCTAGATAACACTTTTTCTAACTTATTCTCCAAATACTCCGCATATTCGGCTGCAGTTGTAGTGGAATTTGGAATACTCGTAGCATCTCCGCTATCATTACTTGTTGGCCAGAACCAAATTGCCAAAACTAAAATCGCCAAAATTACAACAGCGTAAATTTCAATGTGCTTTACTTTTTTTAATTTTGCAAACCAATCATTTAGGAAAGAAAAATCCATCTTAGCCATAAATTATAATCTTATCCCCCTCTATGTTAATTTGCTGTGTAATCAACTCCTTTATCTTGGTATAATAATCTATATGCTCCAAATTTTCATTTATAACTAAATCGCATAAATTGACATAAATATAGCTTATTTTTAACTCATTTTCAGTAAAATTTGCATTTACCATAACTTCCACCCCTTCAAAACCTTGCTCAGTTAAATAATTTGTAATTTCGTCTTCTAGTACTTTTATGTTTTGTTGGTTTATATTATTTAAAATATTTTCGTCTATTTGATATTCACTACCCACAAATAATGAATGCCAATCCCAATTAGAGTTTACTAGTTTTACTATAGGGCTTGCAATTACCGCAACCACAAAAACTGCTGCTATACTTTTTATATATTTGCTGATTTTGCTGTCTGGTAAAATTAAATCTATAATAACTAGTAGAAATACAACACCTACAATACTCAATAAATATGCACTTATACCACTCATATTTCACCTACTAACCAACGTTTGCAGTACATAAAAGCAACCCTACACTTACTATATACATAAAGCCTACACCTGCAATTATCACAAGTAACATATTAAGCAGTTTTGACACAGCCATTAGAAAATCTGGCACGCGAGATTTTGTCATAGGCTCTAGGATAGATGCTGTTAATTTTAAACCTAAACTAAACACCGCAATTTGCACTATAGGATATAAAATCGTACCAAATGCTAGTATTACTCCCGCCATACCGACTGCATTTTTTATTAAAATACTACTTGCCATTACCACATTAAAACCATCAGACAAATAGCCACCTAATATAGGGATATAACTTTTTAAGGCAAATTTTGTAGCTCTTATGGAAACGCTATCAAAACTACCTGCGACAATACCTTGAATAACAATAGCGCCCATAAAGATACTGAAACATATGCCCGCTACCCATTTAAAAATGCTATAAAACAATGCATTAAACTTATTTAGTTTTACTGAATCTGTAATATGCCCTACCACAATAAACACAAAGGAGAAAATAAACAAAGGAATTAAAAACATTGTAAATATGGATACGGTTAGGTTGCTTAAAATGGCGAGCGTGGGTTGAAACACCCCAACAGAAACAGCACCACCTACACTTGCGAGTAGTGTTAACAGTATAGGGAACAAAATGTCCATTTGTGTTTTTAAAGAATTTACTGTACTAGATACGCTATTCAATATGGAAAATACACTAGCTGTGATTAGCACAATTACCACACCATAACACACAAAGTCTATGATTTTACCTATGGAGCCTGAGTCTGTGTCCGAACGGATATTCCCTATTAGGCTACACAGCATCGTTACTGCAATTATAATACAAAGCAAAGGTATAAAGTTTACCAATTCACCAAAGAAGCAGTCAAAAAACGCACCTATAAACGTAGAAAAGTCGCCACCGAAATCGCCATTTAGTAAATTCGTTACTTTATCCCAAAAACTAGTAGAATTAAATATTTCTTGTGCGGTTGAGTCTAAATTGCCAATTATTTCGTCAAATTCAGTTAAATCTATATTGCCTAATTGTTCATAAACAGAATCTTCTAATTCATTTTGTAAATCTTGAGAATTTGTGTCAGTACAATACACAGTTGGGATAATCAGTAGGGCTAGTCCACTTAGCAAAATTGCAAAAAATACTAATTTAGAAATTTTTATTTTTATCATGGCATTATACCTACAATAATATCAATTAATGATTTTATAATAGGAATAGCCAACACAAATATAACTAGTTTCCCTGCGAGTAAAATTTTACTAGCAATGGCAGAATTTCCGCTATCGGCACAGATATTTGCACTAAATTCAGTCAAATACCCCACACCTACAATTTTTAATAAAATAATAAATAATTCACTGTCTAAATTAGTACTTTCTAAAACATAACTAAAAATGCCAAAGACTTGCTCTAATAAATCAATTATGTAAAAAAATAACAAAACCGAGCCAGCGACACCGACTAGCATTGCCAGTTCGGGCTTCGTTTGTTTTACAACAATTACCGCTACTGTAATTATAAGAGCCAAGCCGATTATTTTGAAAATAACTTCCACATATTACCCCTAATAGAGATTAAATAGATTTTGTACACTACTAAATAATTCGCTTATCATATCAATAATCATAAATAAAACCACAATTAACCCAGCAAGTGTCGTCAAAGTCGCTATTTCGTCTTTTCCCGCTTGTTTTAGAACCTGTGCTATAATTGCTACCACTATACCTATAGCCGCAATTTTGAAAACAATTTCAATTCCCATTTTTTACCCCTAAATCACTATTATAAAAAGCGCTAAGCCTGCCATTAATCCCAGTTGCGTACTTAACTTGCCTTTTTTCGTATGTGTTTCATTTGCTTTATTTACAAAATTAATTAATGATGCTTTGGTTTGTTTTATAGACTCTAACTGCGTTTCGCAATCTAATCTACCTAATTGTTCAAAAAATTTTACAAAAATGACAACTTCTTCATCGTTTAATATCTTTTGTTCTTTGCTCCACTTTTGTAAAAAAGGTTGTATATTTTCTATATTTTCACTTAAACTTGCTAAAAACTGATTAAAGTCTTTGTTATATACAGTTTGACGATTTAACAAAACTTGTTTTAAGGAATCTTGTACAAAATTGAAATTTGTTTCCAAATATTCTAAAAACATATGGAAATCTGCCAAAAACAAGTATCTGCGTTTATAACCACGTGAAAAGCCCATTCCTACTAAGATACCTGCAACAAGTAAAATTGCGCCTAATAATATGTTCATTATTTAACTCCCGCAATATAAACAATTTTCATGACTATCCCAAACGCCTTCAATAGTGCCAGCGCCTTTCCTTTCTGATAATACGACAAACCTATCAAAGATTTTTTCTTTTAGCACTTCTCTAAACGCAAATTTAGAATGTAAATCTTCTAAATCTTTTGAATGAGTGGTTGCAACAAACTTTACCCCTGCACCCACCACACTTTTAAGTGCTAACACATCTCGTTCGTTAACAATCTCGTCTAAAAATATTACATCTGGACTCATTGTCCTAATGCCATTAGTTATACCAAAATGTTTACTGCAACCGCTATATACATCTACAAATTCTCCTACATACAGAGTAGGTTTGCCATTTGAATTTGCGCAAATTTCATTTCTTTCATCTACTATTAAAATGTTTTTTGCAATAAATTTATCAGATAACAAAGTGGCAAAGTCACGTAAAAATGTAGTTTTGCCCGCTCCTGGCGGTGCTATAATTAACGTATTCATAGCACCAAATTCATTATGCAAATATGGTAAAACGTTAAGGCTACAGTTTTTAACTAGATGCGGAATTCTAATATTTACAGAACTAAAATTTTTAATTGTTTTTACTGTATCTTTATCAAGCACCACTTCCCCGCAAATACCTATTCTTACACCATTATTAAGCGTAATATAGCCTTGTTTTAACTCTTCGTTATGCGCATAAATACTGCATTCACAAGCCTTAAAAATAATATCGGATAACTCTTTTTCATTAATAATTAAAGCATCATTTTTGTCATTTGCTAGACCATTTTCACCCAAATAAAATCTTCCACCATAATTTATAACGGTGTGTGAATTCACTCTAAGCCGAATTTCAGATAACTTGTCCACATTTAAAAAATCTAAAGAATGTGAAAACCTATTTGGCAAAATGTTTGATAACATAGCACCCCCTTGCCAAATATTCTATTATGTAAAGCCTTGTTTTATGATAAAATAAAAAAAGTTGCTAAACTTGTTAACAACTTTTAAAATGAAATATAAAATTAGAATTTTATGCTCTTTCTACATACTCGCCTGTACGAGTATCAATTTTAATTTTTTCGCCATTACCGATAAATAGCGGAACTTGTACAACAAGGCCTGTTTCCATAGTGGCAGGTTTAAATGAAGTCTTTGTTGTGTCGCCTTGAATAGCAGGCTCGGTGTCTTTAACTTCCAAAACTACAAATAAAGGTGGCACAATTGAGAACACCTGGTCCTTAAAGAAACGCACAATTACGTTTGTATTCTCTAACATATAAGGCAAACATTCTTCTACTAAACTCTTGTTGTAAGGGGTTTGCTCAAATGTCTCAGGGTCCATAAAGTAGTATAAATCGCCATCGTTGTATAGATAAGTCATTTCTTTTTCTACAAATTGAACCTTTTCAAACTTGTCTGTTGGGTTGAATGTATTTTCTACATTAGCACCTGTTTGTACATTACGCATTTTTATCCAAACTACGGCACCGCCACGACCATGTTTATTGTGTTGAAAGTCAAGAACGGTCATAATTTGTCCATTCCATTCAAAACACATACCTTTTCTTAATTCTGATGCTGAAATCATATTTTTTCTCCTTAATTTAATAGAATAATAACTAAAAATATTATATAACTTTCTTTATAAAAAATCAACTAATTTTAGTCAATACGACTATAATAGTAATCTCTCATTGTTTTTGCATCGGGCGCTTGCGTACCAGACGATTCGCTGATAACCACAGGCTCTAACTTTAAATCAATAATTGCATCTATCATAGGCTCGTAATCTGGGCCAAACTCTGTATCTTCAAAAGTTAAATGTTTTATCTCACCCTTTGCACCATACATAATTTTTGAAAAGTGGATATGTAAATCTTTCATTTTTTCGTAACCGAGTTTATCAATACCCTTTTGCAAAATGTGTTTAAAGTCTTCCTTTGTCTTTAAAGCGCCTTGAAGTACGCAATTTATATGACCAAAGTCTAGTGTAGGAATTAGGCAATCGTCCCAACTGCAAATTTCAAACATTTCGTCATATGTGCCGATTTGCGTGTATTTCCCCATTGCTTCGGGACACAAGATTAAGTCAGCATATTCGCCTTGCCTTTTTTCTTTTAAAAAGTCAGTAAAATTTTGCTTGATATTGCTTAAGGCTTCAACTCTAGTAAATTTCATTTGTGAACCGATATGTACGACACAATGTCTTCCACCTAACTCTTTTAAATTTTTTAGACTGCCTAACAAAAATTTAAAATTGTTTTCATAAGCGACATCACTCATATTTACAAAATTTATATAATATGGCGCGTGAACGCTTACTTCCACGTCGTTTTTCTTTGCTTCTTCTGCAATTTTGGTGGCAGTTTCAGTACTCAAAAACTGACCTAGTCCAAAAGAATATTCAAAGGCATTCAAATTTAAACTTTTTAACCATGCTGGCTCTTGCCATGTTTGTTTGTTGCCCGCTTCATAAAATGCTTCACAATTACCAGAAGGCCCAAATCTAATCATTTTTGTCCTCACTTTAACCAAATTTTTATCTTAATGTTATGATTTTTATCTACTATTGCGATTCCTATTAATTCGCCACAATATACTTTGTATTCGCCCGCCTTTAACTCACACTTTTTTAAAGGCTTGCCGTCTAGTAATGTCTTTTGCTCGTCTTCCATTACATTAAAACTAGGCAAATTTGCTAAAACGTACTCACAAGGTAGGACTTGCTCTATTGAAATATTATTTAAATCAACGGCATTTTCTATCTCAAAAACGCCAGTTTTTGTCCTAACTAAACTTGTCATAGTGGCAAAAGTGCCTAATTTATGTGCTAAATCTCTGCAAAGGCTACGGATATATGTTCCGCTACCGCAAGTTATTTTAAATTTAAAAGTATTGTCCGTCCTACTTAAAAAGGTAAATTCATAAACAACAACTTTACACGGTGTCAAATTTACAGGCTTGTTGTTTCGTGCTAAGTTATATGCGCGCACTCCATTAATTGATTTTGCGCTAAAGACTGGTGGCATTTGCTCTATTTCGCCACAAAAGTCCTGTAAGGCATTAATAACTGACGCTTCATCGGGAATTTTACCATTTTGAAAGCAAACTTCACCTTCACTATCTAAAGTGTTCGTTTCATAACCAAAAGTGAATTCTGCAATATAGGTTTTTTGTTTTGAAAGCATAAAATCAAATAGTCTAGTTGCCCTACCTATTGCAACTGGCAATACCCCACTAGCCATAGGGTCTAGTGTGCCTGTATGCCCCACTTTTTCATTTTTTAAATTTAATTTTCGCTTTACTATTGCTACCGCTTGCGCACTTGTAATGCCACTAGGTTTGTTTAAGTTTAAAAAACCCTTCATTTTTCTAAACCTTTTAAATAATGAGTTACATATCTAATTAAAGCACTTAATGCTTTATCAAAATCGCCTTTTAGCGTCATTCCGCTAGCCTTTATATGCCCACCACCGCCGAAGTTTTGCGCAATTTCTGAAACATTAACATTATCGGCAGAAGTTCGCAACGAAACGTGAAAATCATTAAGTTTAGGCTCAGACACACAAATTGCTACCTTTACCCCGTCTAATGTCTGTAAATATGAAATTATAAATTTGCCGTCATTTAAACTTGCATTTAAATCTTGAAAATCTTTAAATCTAAGTACTGAAACAGCAATTTGATTATTATCATAAAATTTGACCGAGTCAAAAGCGCGTTTTGTCATTTCAAACTCTGTTAAAGTCTTGCCCCTAAAAAATTGCAAAAGTAATTTATCTGCATTAATGCCAGTAAAGATTAATTCGGCTAGACATTTAAAAGTATTTGCTTGTGTATTAGAATATACAAACCCACCTGTATCAGCATAAATTCCTATATAAAAAAGTGATGCTAATTCTTGATTTAATGTAAAATACTTTCTAAACAAATAGTATAAAACTTCGCACGCACTAGAAGTCTCACCTTGAACGAAATTAAACTGCGCGTAGTTTTTGTTTGATTGATGATGGTCTATATTAAAGGTGAATTTTGCATTTTCTCTAATAGCCAAAACATTCTCGGGTAGCATTTTTAACTCTGCCGTGTCTACAGTAATTAAAACGTCATATAATTTTGTTGGTGTAGTTACAAAAGTATAATTTGCGCTAAGATATTCAAAGTTATTTTCTAAAGGTTTTTCTAAAATAATATCTGCGGTTATTCCATTTTGTTTAAGTATATTCTGTAAACTCAAACAAGAACCTAAGGCATCATAATCAGGGTTTAAATGCCCCGAAATTGCTACATTTTGCGCATTTTTACATACTTTTAATAAATTCTTTGCAAAAGAACTACTTTTCATCATCGTCCCCGTGTGGAATATTAATAGAACTAATTAACTTGTCCATTTTTTCATTAATTTCAAAGCCGTCATCAAGTTTAAAATGGAGCAATGGCATAATGCGTAAATCAACTTTATCCGCTAGACTCCTACGTATAAAACCAGCACTATGTTGTAATGCATAAAAACTTTGCTGACGTAACTTTTTGTCTTTTTCATAAATACTAACTAAAATATAGCAATGGCTCAAATCGTTAGTAGTATCTACATCTGTAATACTTATTAAACCATTCAATCTCGGGTCTCTAATTTCATTTGCTAAAATTTCTGCAAGAGCCTTCTTAATCTCACTATTTATTCTTTGTAATCTATTTTCTTGCATAACTTACCCCCTTAATCACGTTCTACTTGTACCATTACATATGCTTCTATAGTATCTTGTAACAATATATCATTATGTCCTTCAAGTTTTATACCGCAATCCATACCCGCAACGACTTCTTTAACGTCTTCTTTGTTTCTTTGCAAAGTCGTAATTGTGGTGTCTGCGATAACTTTGCCGTCTCTAGATAGTCTAATCTTAGAGTTTTTAGTAATCTTACCGTCTTTTACAATACAACCTGCAACCGTACCGATACGGCTAATTTTAAACGTCCTAATAACTTCTGCATGACCGATAACTTGTTCTTCAAACACAGGCTCACGCATACCTTTTATAGTCTTAGAAACGAAATCTGAAATTTGATATATAATTTTGCTTAAATAAATTTGTACGTTGTCGTGTTCCGCCAAAGCAACCGCTTTAGAATCAGGTTTTACGTCAAAACCTATTATAATAGCATTTGCACTCTTTGCCAAAATTACGTCGTTTTCATTGATTGCACCCACACCACCGTGAATACAT
Source organism: uncultured Clostridia bacterium (assembly GCA_944384375.1). Taxonomy (GTDB): domain Bacteria; phylum Bacillota; class Clostridia; order Christensenellales; family UBA1242; genus UBA7867. Next base: position 21,263 of record CALWTE010000018.1, read on the forward strand.
TCTACACGTACTTCGTCATTGTTGATTTTATTTAAAATTGCAGTGAGCGCTTCAAACGAACCTTGTACGTCTGCTTTTACAATTAAGTTAAGTACTTTCTTCTCGCTGTCGGCAGATTTAGCCAAAAATTCTTCCATAGAAAATGCGTTTTTCGCATTGATTTTATCTTGTTGAATCTTGCGTTTACGTTCAGCCAAAACGTCTTTACTAAACTTAGGGTCAACAGCATATAAGTGGTCGCCTGCATTAGGTACACCGTCAAGACCTAAAACGGACACAGGCGTACTAGGCTCTGCTTTCTTAATACTTTTCCCCTTGTCATCAATCAAGGCACGAACCTTACCTACGTGGACACCTGCAATAATCGTGTCTCCTACTCTTAGTGTACCATTTAATACGATAGCAGTAGCGATAGGGCCTTTACCTTTATCAAGTTTGGACTCAATTACGACACCAAAAGCATGTTTGTCTGGGTTTGCCTTTAATTCTTGCATATCAGCAACAAGTAAAACCATTTCTAGTAATTTATCTACGCCCTGACCAGTTAGAGCAGAAATAGGCACAACTATAGTATCTCCACCCCATTCTTCTGGCATAACATCGGCTTCGGCTAATTGTTGCTTAACTCTCTCCATATTGAATTCAGGCTTATCCATTTTGTTTACTGCAACAATCATAGGAATATTTGCTTGTTTTATGTGTTTTATCGCTTCCAAAGTTTGTGGTTTTACACCGTCATCGCCCGCTACTACCAAAATAGCGATATCGGTAATGCTTGCACCACGAGCGCGCATTGCACTAAACGCTTCATGTCCTGGTGTATCTATAAATGTGATTAACCTATCCATTGTCTTAATTTGGTATGCTGCTATATGTTGAGTAATACCGCCCGCTTCTTGACTCTGGATATGAGTTTTCCTAATAAAGTCTAGTAAACTTGTCTTACCGTGGTCAACGTGACCTAAAACGGTAACAATAGGCGGTCTAGGACGTAATTTGCTCTCGTCTTGCTCTTGACTCTCCACATTAAATTCTTCAGCAAGTTGCTGTTCATAACTCTTTTCTAATTTTTGTTCCAACACAACCCCTAATTCACTGCAGACTAATTCGGCAGTAGTAAAATCAATAGAAGAATTCACATTTGACATCATACCTAAAACCATTAACTGTTTTAGAATATCTGCAACAGAACGCCCAGTTTTCTCCGATAATTGCTTAACAGTAATTGTTTCAGTCGTAATTACTGCATGGTCAATAGGAGCAGAAACCACTACAGGCTGCTCCTTCTTTTTCTTAACCTTTCTATTGCTCCTAATACGTTCTTCTATATTGCTTTCTTCTAGTAAACCTTTACGCAACATATTGCGTTTATTGCCACGCGAAAAATCGTCAAAGTTGTTCTTTGAGCGTTTTTCGTCACGTTTTTTGTCAAATACGCGTTTGTTTTGATTTGTAGGAATATTAGGAATATCTACAAAATCACGACTAGTGTCTTTGCTATACGTAGGTTTACTATTTCTTTCAGTGCGTTCTTTATCGTTTTTAGGCTTAGAGCCCTTTTCATCTTTTTGCTTATTAACAAAATTCTTATTTTGAGTATTTTGCCTTTGCGGTTGAGTTTGAGCGCGAGATTTATCAAATTGCCTAACACTTAAATTAGACGTTTCTTTTGCTTCTGCTGGCTTTGTGTCTAGCAGGGCGGCATTCTTTCTCTCGTCAATCACGCGCAATTGCGCTCTAATGCTTTTAGTAATTTCTTCCAACTCGCCACGCATTTCAACGATATCTCTACTCATTTTAATAAGATTATTGTTGTTAATTTCTGAAATCCTACGCATATTGTCAAAATTAACTTGTTTTTGTTTGTTTTGCTCTTGATTAGTCAAATTCATTCTCCTATTCTATAATTTTTACTATTTGGGTTGCTAATTGTAAGTTCGTCAAACCTATAACTTTACAATTTGTTGTGTTTATAATTGAGTCTAACTCGTTTTGTAATTTTATCAATTTTATATTTTTTCTAGCAGCAAAGCTCTCTGCCTTGCTTACTAAATTTTGAGAAGAAGTAGGACACAATAATATTAATTGTACGTTTTTATTCTTTACGATATTATCAATACCATAAATAACCGCCCCCGCCTTTTTGGCAAGATTAATATACTTGCTTATTTCATTCATCTAAGCATTTCTCCAATTCTTCGTAAAATTCACTTTTTACTTCGCCCTTTAATATTTTATTTAAAGCTTTGCGTTTTTTTGCCTGATTAATAACTTCCCTATCTTTACTTATCCAAAAGCCACGACCTGATTTTTTTTGTGTCTTATCAATAATTAAGCCATTATCAGTCTTAACTATTCTAATCAATTCACTTTTAGGTAACATTTGTCGTGTTACAATACACATTCTTAGCGGAATATGTTTTTCTGGCATAATCTATACCCCTTTAAACAGTTTCAATATCTTCAAACAAATCGTCTTCTATATTGTCGTCAATTGTAGAATTAATTTCTTGTACGCGTTTGTCTTGTTCTTCTTTCTCGAGAGTAGATTCGCTCTTTACATCAATCTTCCAACCAGTCAAACGAGCGGCAAGTCTAACATTGCAACCGTCTTTACCTATTGCAAGACTTAATTTATTGTCTGGAACTATTACCCTACTAGATTTTGCTTCTTGATTGATTTCCACACTGACAACTTCGGCTGGGCTAAGCGCATTAGCAATATATTCAAAGATGTCGTCACTATATCTAATTACGTCAATTTTTTCGCCATTAATTTCTTCAATTACGGCATTAATTCTTGCACCCCTAGCACCTACACAAGCACCCACTGGGTCAAGATTAGCATCTTGAGAAAATACTGCCAATTTAGTCCTATTACCTGCTTCACGTGCAATTGATTTAATCTCAACTTCGCCACTGGTTAATTCTGGTACCTCTAATTCAAATAACTTTTGCACAAAGTTTGGAGTCGTACGGCTAACTTGAATTTCAGGTCCAAAAGGTGTTTCTTTTACGCGTTTGATAATTACTTTTACGCGAGAGCCAATTTCCAACTTTTCGTTTGGAATGACGTCTTTGTAATTTAGCACACCTTCTGCTTCTATACCACTTAATTCCACATAGAAATTGTTTGCATCGCGTCTGCGGATAATTGCTGTCGTGATTTGGTCACCCTTTGCGTCTAGTTCGGCAATTAAATTATTTCTTTCCGCTTCCCTTAATCTCTGCATAACGACTTGTTTTGCTGTTTGTGCGGCAATTCTACCAAAACTCTTTGGAGTAACTTCTTCTGAAACGATATCGCCTACTTGATAACTAGATTTGATTTTTTTAGCGTCTTCTAGACTAATTTCTTTGTCCGAATCGTTCACTTCGTCTACTACTGTCTTGTACGCTAAAACCTTGATAGTTCCTTTCTCTGGGTTTAACTTAACGGTAGCGCTCCTTGCTTCGCCAAAGTTCTTTTTGTAAGCACTAGTTAAAGCGCTCTCCAAAGCGGAAATAAAGAACTCCTTGTTGATTTTTTTCTCTTGTTCTAATTGGTCTAATGCCAAAAAGAAATCTTTGCTGTTAATCATTTAATTTGCTCCTTGATAAAATTACTTTTTATTATAAAAGTTATGAGTGGGCGACCCCACTCATTTAGATAGAATTATTATATCATATAAAAATAAAAATATCAATATTTTATTGATACTTTTTTGCAATTATATTAATTTTACAAAGACTTTTGCTGTCGCATAAGCGTCGGCAAGCGCTCTATGTGCGTTTTCTAGCGTAATATTTAATGCTTTTACCACTGTACCTAACTTATAGTTACTCAAACTTGGCACTTTGTCTCTAGCAAGTTTTAAAGTATCTATTTGCTCATTATCAAATAACAAACGGAATCTTTTACCTATGTTGTTTAAAAATTGATAGTCAAAATCTATATTATATGCACTCAACACAGAACCATAAGCAAAGCGATAAAAATCAGGTAAAGCCTGTTCAATAGTAGGCGCATTTTCCACCATTTCGTTACTAATATGAGTAATGGACGTAATTTCTTCGGGAATGTCTGTTTGTGGGTTAATTAATGTTTGAAAAGTTTCAATGATAGAACCTTTTAAAATTTTTACTGCACCTATTTCTATTATTTGGCAATTTTTAGGGTCTAGACCTGTAGTTTCTAAGTCAAAAACGACTACACTATCGTGAGTGTCCCAGTATTCGCTAGTTTTGTTTGTTAGAGAGAACAAGTCCATTTGTTTTACTTCATACACAGGTTGTGGCTTAATATAATAATAGTCTGGATTTACCTTCCTATAAACATACTTCATTTCTTTAGTTAAAATTTCGCATTTTGCCAAAGAATTTGCCCTTAAATTCCTATTATCTTTAAATTCACTTAGATAACCACCTACCGCTAGACTCATACCGTCTTCCACAATACTCAAGGCTTTCATATCCTTATCATTTGCAAAAATAACTACCTCAATACTGCCACTAGGGTCTGTCAAAGTAAACGAAATCTTCTTCTTTTCGCTAGGTTGCGTTTCGCCTTTTCCACGAGACATATAAGTAGAAACAAGTAAATTTGAAACAACCCCAGCAACCATAACTTCTTCGTCAGAGTTTAAATCTTTAATAAATATAGGTGAATTTGCCATATATTTACCATAAAAACACTCACCTAATTCAATAACCATTTTGTTAATTCTTGCTTCTTCCGCAAGTGCGTCAGTTAGGCCTGTGTCAACCTTAGGCATATCTTTTATAAGTTCGTCATAGTTAGGCGCATCTTTGGTTACTTCAAAATTTACTTCAAAGTTTATAAAAAATCTTTTGTTTAAATAATCTATTAAGTCTTTATCAAAGTTACGGTTAATTAACAACTGTTTGCGCATTTCGTCACAAAGAAAACTAATCTTTGCTCCGTCTTTTATTTCTGTAATAATGACATCATCTTTTTTAAATTCATTTTTCAAAACTTTGTAATTTGTATTAATAAATTGCTCAACAACATTATATATACTATCAATATCAAAACAACTTTTATTAAACTTTACTACAACTTTACATAAATTGTTTATATCTGTTTTAATTGTGTCTGAAATTTTGTCCTTATCTTCCTGAGATAAAGGGATACCTTCAGGATAAATAAAGTTTACGTCAAGTTCATTGTTGTTTTCGTTAAATTTAATCTTTTCAAGTTTTAATTTGTTGTCGTCAAAACCTAAATCTTTAATCTTCTGTAATGTAGTCAAAATTTTCTCCTAAGTAGTATTTATTCAAAGAAAGAAGAAATGGTAGATATCTACTATAATTACTAAGGCAAAAAGAACAATCAGCCCGCCAAAATGGATATACCCTTCAACTTTTCTATTAATAGGTTTGCCTCGTATCCATTCAATTGTAGTAAATACCATTCGCGAGCCGTCTAGTGCAGGTATAGGCAAAATATTGAATATCGCTAAGTTTGCCGCAATAAATGGCAAGAATACAAATAGGTTTGCAATATTTACTTGAGAATACTCGGCAATTGTAGAAATCGTAGTAAACGGCCCGCCTATCTGGTCTAGACCTACCGCCCCCGTAAGCAACTGCCACAAGAATACTAAAACTTGCCATGCAAATCCTGCAGCCAGCGGCACACATCTAGCAAGTGATTCAACAAAATTATGTTTGTATGGCACGGTAGAAAACCCAACCATCAAACTTTCCGTAGTTGTGCCGTCTTCGTTTGCTACCGTTTCTACAAAGAAGTTTACCATAACTTCTTGCAATTGTCCATCACGTTCAATAGTTAAACTAAGGTTGTTGTATTGTTTATACTCATGGTCGCCGATAGTTAAAGTTGTATAATTTGCCTTTTCTTCGTCTGTCATAGAGTTATAATGATTTTGAAGCAAAACATTTGCTGTATCACCAGTTACAAAATCAATTTTTACACCGTCCATTTCACGAATTATGTCGTTTGTTTGAATAGTGGAATCTTGATATCTATTGTCAACACCTGAAATTTGTGGCACGTCGTAACCAAATGCAATAAGTAATATAAAAGCAAAGATAACTGCCGAAACAAAGTTAAAGAATACACCACCAAACTGAACGATTAAACGTTTCCATGGTGCTTGATTATTAAACGCTCTAGGGTCGGCATCATCTTCATCTTCACCAGCAAAGGCACAGTATCCACCCAACGGAATTAAACGGATACTGAAAACCTCGCCAGATTTTAAAGTTTTCTTAAATAATGCTTTACCAAAGCCAATGGAAAACTCGTCAATTTTGAACTTAAATATTTTACCAAATGTATAATGACCAAATTCGTGAATTGTAATCATTACCAAAAGAACTAAGATTGCTAAAACTATATAGCCTATCGTCGTCATTACACTGGCAAAATCTGCAAGTAGCGAAATCAAAAGAACCTCCCTAGAAAATTTATGCGGGACAAATTATTTCCCGCATTTTATTATATTCATATTAATCAAAAAGTATGATAAAGAAAGTAAACACAAGTACTGCATTTACAAGTAGTCCATTACACCTGTCCATAATCCCGCCGTGACCTGGTATTAAATTACTATAATCTTTTACAACCGCTTTTCTTTTAAAGAATGAACTAAACAAGTCGCCACCCATAGTAAATATACCACAGAACAAGCCACCTAGTAAAAATGTCCAAATAGTGTAATTGAAGGAATTAAACAAATTGCTGTAAACATCAAAAGCATTAAATATAGCAAATACAATAACACTAGCGATACAAGCACCTATAATTCCACCGATTAATCCTGCCCAAGATTTACCTGGACCTAGTTTTGTTAAACTAATTTTAGGCCCACCCACAAATCTACCTGTAAGCATGGCAAAAGTATCAGCAAACATAGATGTTGCAAACATTAAAACCAATGCCATTAGCCCTATATCAGCACCAGAATTCGCATAAGTTTCGGCAACACCTGAAATATCTAATGAGTTAAAGTGGTTAAGTATAAACATAAAACTCATTAAGAATGTAGGCCATAAACAAACAAAAACTGTATTCATTGTTTTTTGGAACGCGTAGTAAGCCAAAGAACCGTCAAAATTGTCACGTGCTTTTGCTCTCATACCCCATTTGCTAAAAATCAGTGGTAGAGCGAACAAAAGTAGTGCCATTACTACTAAAATTGCAACATTTAGCAGAATGAGATAAGCATAATTTAAGCCAGATTCGGCTGAAATAATTGTACAAATAAATATTAGTATAGGATATAGTGCTACCGCAACATAATGGGTAGGCCTGTCCATTTTGTGCAATAAGTTTTCTACTTCAATTGCACACATTACCATTAAGCAAGCAATTAAAACATCAAAAACGTATTCACTTAAAATACGCAAGCCAAAAAACCCCACTAATACGATTAGAATAACCGCTCCCCACAAAATTCTCGGCAAAAAATTTGCTGGAGTGTTAGTTACTTTTTGTTTTTCTTCCATTTTATTCTCCTTTGTTTTTTAAACAGCACCGAAACGTCTTTTGCGTTGCTGATAATCAATTAATGCTTTCTGTAAATCTTTTTCAGTAAATGACGGCCAGTAAACTTTAGTAAAATAAAATTCACTATATGCCATTTGCCAAAGCATAAAATTACTAACTCTCATTTCGCCACTTGTCCTTATGACAAAATCAGGGTCTGGAATATCACTATTGTATAGTAATTTTGCAAAATCTTGCTGGTTTTGCAACTCTTTGCCCGCTTGAATTGCTTTGTTTACACCCATCAAAATTTCGTCTCTACCGCCATAGTTAATCGCTAAATTAAGCACAAATTTATCACAATTTTTAGTTTTCTCAATTATTCTATTTATTGCATCAACTAAGTCTTGCGGTAATTTTGTATAATCACCTGAAACTACAATTTTAGCGCCTTTTTCTACAAATTCGTCGCCATCTTCGTCTAAATAATCACGCACGACATTAAAAATGCCATCTATTTCCTCTTGTGGACGTTTCCAATTTTCAGTAGAAAAAGTAAAGAAAGTCGCGTACTTAATACCTAATTCATAAATAAATTCAACTATCTTCTTTAGGTTTTCACAACCTGCCTTGTGCCCCATATTGCGAGGCAAACCACGTTTTGTAGCCCACCTGCCATTACCGTCCATAATTATGGCAATATGAGCGGGCAATCGCCCCAAATCAAGCCGTTTATTCAGTTTTATCTTAGACGTTGCCCCCATTTAAACCCCTTTTATGCTTTTAAAAAAGTATTTACAAAAATTTAATATTTAAAATTACTATTCATTTTACTATATGCTTTTTTGCAAATAAAATACACTATAAAGCCTAAACTTCTGTAATTTCTTTTTCTTTATTCTTCAATGTTTCTTCTACTTTATCAATGAATTTATTTAAGATTTTCTGCACTTCTTTTTCTGCCATTTCTAATTCGTCTTCTGTAATCTTGCTGTCTTTTTTAAGTTTTTTGAACTCATCTAAGCAATCTCTACGACCGTTACGCATATTTACACGAGTATCTTCGGCAAATTTACGTACCATTTTAACGAGTTCCAAACGACGTTCTTCAGTAGGTGCTGGCACATAAAGACGGATAACTTTACCGTCATCGCTTGGGTTTAAGCCTAAATCGCTTGCTTGAATTGCCTTTAAAACCTCTTTTAGCATACTAATATCCCATAAAGACACAGCAATAGTCCTAGGGTCTGGCGCACTAATGTTTGCCATTTGATTTAATGGAGTCATAGTACCATAGTAATCAACCATAATTTTATCCAAAAGTTTTGGATTTGCTCTACCCGCTCTAATTCCGTTTAATTCAGAATTAAAGTGGTCTAAATTTTTTTGTAAACTTGTAGTCAAATTGTCATATAAAGACTTGTCATATTCACTTAACATAATTAAATTATCTCCTAATATATTTAATATTATTATTTTACTAATATTTTTTCATTTTGGCAAATGATTTTATATAAAAAAGAAAAAAGACTTGTTAAAAGTCTCTTTATCTTACTCGCCTGCGGCTTGTCTAGCAACTTCTTCAGCAAAGTTATCTACTCTTTTTTCCAAACCTTCGCCCATTTCGTAACGAACGAAACGACGAACGGTAATCTTTTCACCTATAGCAAGTACTGCTTCATTGATTAAATCGCGAATAGTTATAGAAGAATCACGGAAGTACTCTTGGTCTAATAAACAAACTTCCTTAAAGTACTTTTTAATTCTACCTTCAACTATCTTTTCTGCAACTTGTTCTGGCTTGCCTTCGTTCAATGCTTGAGCCATATAAACTTTACGTTCTGCCTCAAGAGTTGCTTGGTCAACGTCATTTTCACTTACAAAAAGTGGTTTGAATGCGGCAATTTGCATAGCGATATTGTGAGCTAACTCTTTGAATTTTTCACCCTTTGCTACAAAGTCTGTTTCACAATTTAATTCTACCATAACACCGATTTTGCCACCTAAGTGGATATAGCATTCTACTATACCTTCTGAAGCGATTCTGCCTTCTTTTTTAGCAGCGGCTGCCATACCTTTTTCTCTTAGCCATTGTGCAGCCTTTTCCATATCGCCATTGTTTGCTTCCAAAGCATTTTTGCAATCCATCATACCCGCTTGTGTCCTAGCACGCAAGGTCTTAATGTCATCAGTTAAACTCATAGTTTCCTCCAAATATTTTATTTAGTTGTTTCTGCTGTTTCTTCAGTCTTTTTTGTTCTTGTAGTCTTTTTAGCAGGTTTTTCTTCTTTAGCATTTTTTTTAGTTTCAGCCTTAGCCTTTTTTGCTGGGGCTTTCTTTTCTTCAGTAGCTTCAGCCTTTTCTGCTACCTTTTTAGTAGTTTTCTTAGGCTTTTCTGCTACATTCTTTTCTTCTTGTTCTTTCTTAACTTCAGCTTTTTCTTCGCTAACAGTTTCTTCTTTAGTTTCCTTTTCTTCTTTCTTCTTGAAAACTTTCTTAGCTACAGCTTCGCCTGCTTCGTTAATTTCTTCAGTAATTTCTACTTCTTCGCTCTTTGTTTCAGGAACGTTACCGCTCTTTGCTTCAATAACTGCGTTTGCAATTGTTTCAGCGATTAAACGTACAGAACGAATTGCGTCATCATTACCAGGAATAACTACGTCAACAAGTGTTGGGTCACTGTTTGTATCAACTAGACCTACAACAGGAATACCTAAAGAACGAGCTTCCTTTACGGCAATATGCTCCTTCTTTAAGTCCACTACAAATAAAAGACCTGGGAGACTGGTCATATCCTTGATACCACCTAAGTTCTTCTCTAATTTGTCGCGTTCTGCTTGCATCTTTAGTACTTCTTTCTTAGGGAAAAATTCAAATTCACCAGTTTGTTCCATTTTGTTTAACTTGTTTAATCTGTCTACACGAGAACGAATTGTCTTAAAGTTGGTCAATGTACCACCCAACCAACGTGTGTTTACGTAGTACATACCACAACGAATTGCCTCGTCCTTGATAGCGTCGCACGCTTGTTTCTTAGTACCTACAAACAAAACAGTTTTGCCTTTTGATACTAAATCTCTTACGTAGTCGTATGCTTGTTGCACTAAAACTACGGTTTGCTCTAAGTCAATGATGTGCGTGTCATTGCGAGCACAAAAAATGTACTTACTCATTTTAGGGTTCCATTGTCTCGTAGGGTGACCGAACTGAACGCCTGCTTCAAGTAATTGTTTTATTGAAATTGACACTTTACTTTTTCCTCCTTAACTCGTTTTTAATCCGCCCACTTGCTTTAAAACTCCTTGACGCAACCCCTACTAATTAGTAGTGGCAACGGTGTCAAAAATGGCAAATGGTGTGTATTTCAACTTGAAAAGTTTATCACAAAACGAAATAAAAAGCAAGGCCAAATACACAAAATTTTATAATAATTAATGATAATTTATATAAATCTATAAAAATTTATAGTAATTTTAAAAAATTTTATAAATAAGCGAAAAAACGCACCTTGTTAAAACTAGGTACGTTTTTATAGTAAAAACACTTAAATACTCTATAATTTAAGCATCTTTGTCAGCATTATCTTGCTCGTCTAGAAGTTTGTTGTAAATTGCAAAAACTTCGTCAATAACAGCATCGCTTTCTTCCACAACTAATAGTTGGTCTTCGTTAGAATCGTCTTCTTCAAAAGAGAACACAATTGCCTCATCATCAGCCACGCCGTCCATTTTTGCAACAGGTTTTAAAATTGCGTAAAGTTTGTCGTTGTAAGGAATTAAAGCAATTTGCTCAAACTCTACAGGCTTTTCATTTTCATCGTAAAGTGTAATTGGGTCATTATTCTCAGGGTCCAACAATTTTAAAATTGGGTTTTCAATTTCTTCTTCTTTCTTTGCCATATTCTTTGCTCCTTGTCAATATTTCTTATCTAAATAATTTTGCAAGATTATGCTTGCTGCGACTTCGTCAATTACTTTTTTGCGTTTTTCACGTCTAACATCTGCACTAATCAGTAATTTTTCAGCGCTCACCGTCGTAAGCCTTTCATCCTGATAAACTATTTCGGCATTTGTGTGCTTTTTTAACTCATTACAAAAGTCATAAGTAAATTGCACACGCTCTCCACAAGTCCCGTCCATATTCTTAGGCAATCCAACAACGACGACGTCAACATCTTTTTCAGCAATCAAATCTGCCAAATATTTCAAATCTTGCTCCATACCCTGTCTGCGGTAGTTTTGATAACCACTTGCAAACATACCCAAGGGGTCACTGAAAGCAATGCCAATATTGACATTACCCAAATCTAGTCCCATTTTTCGTGCCATCATTACCTCTATAAAGCAAAAGATTTGTTATATTTATAATATCATATTATTTATTTGATTGCAAACTTTTAAACGTATATTTCACAAAATTTAACAATTTTATTAAAAAAGTTTAATCTAGTGCTCAAACATAACTATAAAACTATCCAACATATGTTTAAATTAAAAGGTATTTTGCACTCTAATCTTAAAAATTAGGCTTTCAAATTAAAAATAGAGTCATAAATAGTTACAATTTAAATCTTTGCCCATTTTTAAATTTATAAACAAAAACAAGCCCTATTTAATTAGGACTTGCCTTTATATTACATTTTTGCAACTTGTTGCTTGATTTTTTCTTTACCTTTATCAAGTGCATCACGTACAGGTTTACAAGTTTGTACTAAAATCGCACCAGCAACAGCGCCTAAAATCATACCAACTAAAATACCATCGCACATAATTTTTGCCTCCTTATTAAATTCTAATTATAGTTTGTCTAATTTTGAGAATTTAACAAGAGTAAAATTTTGGTAATTAGAGAGTCCTCTCCATCTCGTCTGTTTTGTTATCAACCTTAGAGGTAACCGTTTTTTGCTCGGTATTTGTATAAACTGAATTATTTATTTTCGCCGTTGCTACATAATCAACGTCGTTTTTGATATCCCACGAAATATCAAAAGATTTTATCAAATCTACTGGCAAATATTGTAAATCTATTTGTCTATATGTAAACATTCTATCAACACCATCTTGGTTAGTAAATTCGCCTTGTTTTTGCATAAAATGTTTATCAAATAAATATTTTGGCAAAGATAAAGCAAACCTTTCACAAAATGTTTCAATAGTATCATTATCTATACGCCTGTTATAGAGTTTATTTTGAAATTTTATTTCACTCCCAAAACTGCCTGCTATAAACTGAGATAAATCTTTGTAAATTTCCTTTTGTGATGCCATTTGTTTATGCGAAAATTCGGGTCTATCACTAATCGGTTTTTTGATATTTTTCATAAAGTTCCCCTATTTTTTAAATATTTTAATCTTGCTCGTTTTCGCTTAATTTTGCTTCTTTTTCTAAACGCTTGTAGTAGTCGTCAATAGCGTTTGTTAATGCTTGGCTAGCAAGATTTAAGCAATAATCTTTTTGCGGTTGCAACTCGCCTAATTCTGCTAAAACATTATTAATATTAAAGCGAATGACTTCTTCCACACTTAACCCAACTATCATTTGAGTTACAACTGAACAAACGGCAATCAAAGTCGCTCCACCGAAAGTTTTAAATTTTGCTTCTGTAACTTTACCGTCTTCAATAAGCAAGTAAAATTTAACTATATCACTACACGCTTCACTGTCTGCCCTACCCACAGCATTTGCGCCACGTAAAACCCCAACATTTTGAGGATTTTGTAAAATTTCCATAACTTTTTGGTTGTACATAAACTAATCCTCCTTACCTACTTGTGATTTTGTCATTGCTGAAATTTTACGTAATTTTTCTACACATTCTACCAACTTACTTACTACGTAATCAATTTCTTCTTTTGTAATATCCTTACTTAATGAGAAACGTACTGCCCCTTGTGCCAAATCTGGAGCAATGCCCATTGCTTGCAATACGTGGCTGGTTTCAACAGAGCCAGAAGAACAAGCAGAACCTGTACTTACAGCAATACCTTCTAAGTCAAGCATACACATTAAACTTTCACCATCAACCATACCAAATGACAAGTTTACATTGTTTGGCAATCTCTGTATAGGGTGTCCGTTTAAATAAGTCATATCTATATTTTTAGTAACTTCTCTTATGAAATAGTCTCTCAAAGTACGCAATTTTTTGCTATTTGTGATAATATCACGGGTGTTAATTTCTACTGCCTTACCTAACCCCACAATACCAGCCACATTGCTAGTACCAGCACGCAAGCCAAATTCTTGCTCGCCACCATTCATAAATGGAGTAATCACTACGCCATTGTGTACATATAGTGCACCTACGCCCTTTGGCCCATTTAATTTATGTCCGCTAAGACTCAATGCATCAATACCCATTTCGTGAACATTTAGGTTAATTGCACCAACTGCTTGTGTTGCGTCAGTGTGGAAAATTACATTCTTTTCTTTTGCGATATTAGCAATTGCCTGTAAGTTTTGAATAGTCCCTACTTCGTTATTTGCTGCCATAATTGAAATTAAAATAGTGTCAGCAGATAAATAGTGAAGCAACTGGTCAATCCTAACCATTCCCATCTCATCTACGTCTAGATAAGTTACGCGGTAACCTTCTCTCTCTAACTTTTTACAAGTCTCCAAAATACTAGGATGCTCAATTTTTGATGTAATTATGTGGTTACCTTTGTGGCGATTTGCTTTTGCTAAACCTGTGATTGCCCAGTTATTAGATTCTGTAGCACCACTAGTAAAGTAAATTTCATTATCGTCACAGCCTAATGCTTTTGCAATACGGCTACGAGCAACATCAACATAGCGTTTTGCTTCTCTACCGAAAGAATGCAAACTGTTTGGGTTACCAAAATCAGTAGTCAAAACTGGCATCATTTCAGTCAAAACTTCGCTATGAATAGGTGTGGTAGCAGCATTGTCCATATAAATTCTATTCATATTCCTACTCCTTTTTTAAAGACGATTTTATCTTCTTTCTTACTAATTTAATTATACCATTTTATTGCTCTACTGTCAATACCTTATTTACTTATAATCTTTTATCTATATTGCTTATATTTTCAAATAAAAAGGACAAGTCAAAAGACTTGTCTAACACTTGCGCTTTAACGCGAACACAATTATTGTGCTTGTGTATAAACATTTTATACCATACAAACTAGAAAGTCAAGTCTATACGGATAAAAACAAAAGCAGAAAGGAAAGATATAGTAAAAATAATAAAAAATGAAAATAAAAAAGAATTACAATTCCGGCCTTTCGCCTATGCCTTGCGTAGCAAGGTCAATGTAATTCTAAATTAATGATACTAAATAGAAATCAAAATGTCAAGTACTTTAAAACAAAAAGGAAGTAAGAAAATCTTACTTCATCCGCACCATGCAGGTCGGAACTAAGCCGACAAACACATAAAGTGTTTTGCGTTGTGCGGTGTTATTGTACTAAATAGAAATCAAAATGTCAACATTTTTTAATTCTATATAAATAAAAATAAAAGGCGTATGAAATGCACAACCAAAAGTGTCTAACTTTTGAGAATGCTCCCATTTTGCCTTTTACTAAATTATTGAGAAATTTCGTCAATTAACTCTAAAAGTTGAGTTTTTTGTCTAAAACCAACAGCACGTTTAACTTCTTCCCCACTTTTGAAAGCCACCAAAGTAGGTACGCTCATAATGTTGTATTTTTGCGCTATTTCCATACATTCGTCAATATCGCATTTTGCAATTACTACCTTGTCTGTTTCATCTGCAACTTGCTCCAAAATTGGGCTCAACATTTTACAAGGACCACACCATGTAGCAAAGAAATCTACTAATACTGGTTTATCTCCGTTAATAAGTTCTTCAAAATTGTTTGTTTCAATGTGTTCAATAGCCATATTTAAATCTCCTTATAGAATATATTTATTATATCACAAAATAGAAATTTTACAAACTAAAAAATGTTAAAAGTCAAAATTTTTTGTAATTTGCTCACCTGTTGTCATATTTTTAATAGTAACCGATTTATTTTTGAGTTCTTCATCACCTATTATATAAACTTCATCTATGCCCAACTTATTTGCATATTTTAACTGTGCATTAAAGCTGCGATTTGCTAGGTTTATCTCTATATTTTTACCTAAAACACGCAATTTTTCTGCAATAGGCAAGACTTGCTCTAATGTAACGTTGCCTGCATTTATTACTAGTATTTTAGGTTGATTCGGTAACAAATTTTTGTCAACAAGCCCTTCTAACCTATCTAAACCGCAACTAAAACCGAGTGCTGGGCAATCTTTCCCGCCGATTTCTTGTACTAAATCATCATACCTTCCACCGCCACAAACAGTTAGAGTTTTATCACCTACGGTATTTTCAAATTCAAACACAGTTTTAGTATAGTAATCTAGCCCCCTAACTAAGTTATCTGTTATTTGATAATTAATCTTTAAAGCATTAAGCAATCTGCAAACTTCGTCAAAATGCTCTCTACACTCACTGCACAAATAATCTTTTAGTTTTGGTGCATTTTTTAGCACTTTTTGGCAATCCTCATTCTTACAATCAAGCATACGCATAGGATTTAGCTCAGCCCTACGCAAACAGTCTGCACAAAGTTCTGTCTTATGCTTGTTAGCAAATTCACGCATAGCCCTATTAAACTCAGCACGGCACTTTTTACAGCCTATTGAATTGATTAATAATTTAGAATTCTTTATACCTAGATTTTCTAAGTAGTTTTTTGCAAGTGCTATCAATTCAACATCAGCACAAGGTGCGTCTATACCAAAACATTCTGCTCCAAATTGCTCAAATTCACGATATCTGCCCGCTTGCGGATTTTCATACCTAAAACAATTTGCAAAATAAAACACTTTGAGCGGTAGGGCTTCATTAAGTAGTCCGTTCTCTACAATAGCACGCACAACGCCCGCAGTACCTTCGGGGCGCAAAGCAAGGCTTCTGTCTCCCCTGTCCTTAAATTGATACATTTCCTTATTTACAATATCACTAGAATCACCTACACTACGTAAAAACAACGCAGAGTCTTCAAATGTAGGAGTCCTAATTTGCTGATAACTGTATTTGGTAGCAACTTCTCTTGCCTTTTCTTCCATAAACTGCCAAACAGCAGAATTACTAGGCAAAATATCTCTTGTGCCTTTTGGTTTTTGATAATTCATATTTTTCCCTTTTACATTATATAACGACTTAAATCGTATTTTTTAACTGTTTGTTCTAGAGCCTTAATAACAAAATCACGAGTAATTACAACTTTGCTCAATGGGTACTCGCCATCAGCATTGAAACTAATTTCTTCTAACAGTGTCTCCATAATAGTATGCAAACGTCTAGCACCTATATTCTCGTTGTTTTCATTTTCAAGTTCGGCAATGCGTGCAATTTCTTGCAAAGCGTCTTGCTCAAATTCCAAATCAATATTATCTACTTTGAGTAACTCAGCCTGTTGCATTGTTATAGCGTTTTTAGGTTGAGTAAGTATCTTATAAAATTCTGTAGCAGTAAGATTTTCTAATTCTACGCGTATAGGAAAACGCCCCTGCAACTCAGGAATTAAATCTTCTATTTTAGAAATGTGGAATGCACCAGCGGCAATAAATAAAATATAGTCAGTCCTAATTAGACCGTATTTTGTGTTAACGGTACAACCTTCCACAAAAGGCAATATGTCCCTTTGCACGCCTTCACGGGATACATCAGGGCCGTTACCGTTTCCACGAGAAATAGCAATTTTGTCTATTTCATCAATGAAAATGATACCTTCTTGCTCAGCACGGCGGATACCTTCTTCGTTTACGGCGTCCATATCAATCAAACGGTTGCTTTCTTCATTTACTAAGTTTCTACGTGCTTGTGCTACCGTAATTTTACGAACTTTCTTGCGTCTAGGCAAAATACCGCTAATCATATCAGTTAAATTCATATCTTGCGCGCCAGGTATAATTTCAATGGCTCTAGGCGCTTCTGCAATTTCCATTTCAATAATATCGTCGTCGTGTTTGCCTTCTTCAATTTCCTTTAATAACTTTTCAGCGTCAGACTTGTTGTCCTTGTCTTGAACCACGATTTCCACTGTATCGTCATCAACTTTATTTGACGAAGTAGTTTGTGCTGGAGCAGGTTTTCTCGTACGCAACAAAATATCTCTAATTTTCTTGTTTGCGTTATTAGTAGCGGTCGCCTTTACTTCTTCAAACTTTTCGTCTTTTACCAAACGAATTGAAGTTTCCACTAAGTCCCTAATCATACTCTCAACATCTCTACCAACATAACCAACTTCGGTATATTTGGTGGCTTCAACCTTAACAAAAGGGGCTTTTACGAGTTTTGCCAAACGTCTAGCGATTTCAGTCTTACCTACACCAGTAGGGCCTTTCATTAAAATGTTTTTAGGTGTAATTTCTTCCCTTAGGCTTTCAGGCAATTTGCTACGGCGATAACGATTACGCAAAGCCACAGCGACAGCACGTTTTGCCTTGTCTTGTCCTATAATATATTTGTCTAATTCATTGACAATTTGTTTCGGAGTCATTAATTCCATAATTATTCCACCTCCTCAAAAAATAGATGGTTGTTTGTATAAATGCAGTAATCGCTAGCAATATTTAATGCTTTTTCTACGATTTCACGGGCAGAAAGATTTGTGTTTTCATACAAAGCGCGAACTGCACCTAAAGCGAAATTACTACCCGAACCAACAGCAGCAAAGTTTTCATTAGGGCGCACTAGCAAACCATCACCCATAAAAATATACATATCGTCTTTATTCGCAATAATCATCATAACTTCCAAATTTTGGTGCAGTGCATTTGCGTTTTGCCAACTGTTAGAAATTTCTACCAAAGCACGTTGTAAGTTACCAGAATATTTGTTTAAGTTTTCTTCTAACAATCTCAATACCGCAAGGTTGTGGCTAACTGTACCCGCCATACCCACGATTACTTCGTCATTATAAATTCTATATAATTTTTTAACACCGTCTTTAAACACCATAGTATCCAAAGTTGCTTGACTATCAGCGCCTATTACGGTTTTTCCATCACGTTTGCACGCAACAATAGTTGTTCCCTTTAAATTGTTCATAGTCCTTCTCTCTCCTTAATTACAGCAATTTTAGCCAAAGCACGTTCCGCTAAAAGTCGCTTTTTGTCCTTTTTTGGAGCGTCTATCGGCTTTAACAATCCCCAGTTAATATGCATAGGCTGAAAATTATTTGGATTGCCACATACTAAATAATTTTGCAATGCACCTAAACAAGTTTCAGTGCTAAAATCTACTAACTCAAAACTGTCTAGATATTTTATCATATTTATTGCACAAAGTAAACCACTTGCAATAGATTCTATATAACCTTCTAGCCCGCTTATTTGTCCTGCAAAAAATATATTTGGCTTGCTCTTTAACTGCGAAAATTTATTTAAGTACTTAGGAGCATTTATATAAATATTTTTATGCATCACTCCAAAACGCAACCACTCGGCGCGTCTTAGAGCGGGTATCAGCGAAAAAACTTCCCTTTGTGCGCCAAAAGTTAAATTCGTTTGAAACCCTACGAGATTTAGCATTGTGCCTGCTTCATTTTCTTTACGTAACTGCACGACAGCATAATTTTCGTCACCCAAACTAGGTTTTAAGGGGCCACAGCGCATCACATCAACACCACGTTTTGCCATAATCTCTATCGGTAGGCAGGCTTCAAAATTTATTTCCTTTTCAAAGTCTTTTAATTCAACGCGTGGTGCATCTTTTAATGCTGTCCAAAATTTTAAATATTCGTCTTTGGTTAGCGGACAATTTATATAACCTTCTTCGCCGTCATATGCAAAATTATAGTCTATACTATCGGCAGAAACTATGGGCGCAACCGCATCATAAAAGTATAATTCTTCGCCTACGAGTTTAGATAGAAATTTTGCCAAATCGTCTGTACACAATGGCCCAGCCGCTACAATTACAGGCGCAGATGTATCAAATTCAGTAACTTCTTGCGTTATTACATTAATTAAAGGTTCGTCCCTTATCTTTTGTGTAACAATTTCGCTAAACTTCTCCCTATCTACTGTAAGGGTTTTCCCTGCTGGAATTGCACTTTTATATGCACAATCCAGCAAAATACAATCTAGATTACGCAATTCGGCCTTTAAAACACCCGTAGCAAAGTCAAGAGTATCCGATTTTAGTGAATTTGAGCAGACAAGTTCTGCAAAGCCATCTAAATGCTGTGCTGGTGTATGCTTTTGTGGCTTCATTTCATATAAATCAACGGCTATTCCGCGTTTTGCCAGTTGCAGTGCTGCCTCGCACCCCGCAAGCCCAGCACCTATGATTGAAACTTTTGTCAAATATTTTCTTCCTTTTTGATTATATTTTGGTAATTGCAATTAGGGTTTGAACAGTATTCTTTGGTTTGCGTCTTATATTCTTTCCTTAAAATAACATTACCACAATTAGGGCAAGTTTTGTCAGTCGGTGTATCCTTAAATATCATTTTACAGTTTGGATAATTTGAGCAACCGTAGAAAGTTTCGCCCTTTTTATTTACTTTTTCCACGATATCTTTACCACATAGCGGACAAGTGCCGACTTTTTTATTTAGTGGAATTATATTTTTACAATTTGGGTAGTTACTACAAGCCAAAAACTTACCAAATTTACCCTTACGTTCTACCATTTTATGCCCACATTTTTCGCATACTACGTCTGTTTCTATGATTTCGGGGTTGTCAGCCAAATTCTTCTTAAATGTACAATTTGGGTAGTTACTACAAGCCAAAAACTTGCCAAATTTACCCGCTCTAATAACAAGTTTATTACCACATTCCGGGCAGATTTCGTCTGTTTCCTCACTCGTAGTCTCTATTTCGTTATTCTCATTAGGAATGTTTTTAATATTCTTACAATTTGGATAATTGCTACAAGCCAGGAATTTACCAAATTTCCCCATACGGACAACCATTTTGCCGCCACATTTGTCGCAAATTTCGTCACTTTCTTCTACAAAAGTTTTCAGTGCATCATAGGCATTATCCATTTCTTTCTTAAAGTCATCGTAAAATTCGGCAACTACATTTGTCCATTCTTTTTTGCCGTCCGCAATTTCGTCTAGGTTACTTTCCATATTAGCGGTAAACGTTACGTCCATAATTTCAGGGAAATAAGCAACCAACAAATCAGTAACAGAGCAACCTAATTCAGTAGGCTTTATGGATTTGCCTTCATTCTCTACATACTTCCTATTAAACAAAACTGTAATTGTAGGCGTATAAGTCGCAGGCCTACCAATACCACGTTCTTCCATCGCCTTTACAAGACTGGCTTCCGTAAATCTTGCTGGCGGTTTAGTAAATTTCTGGTCTGCCTTTAACCCCACCAAATCCAAAACTTCACCTTGTGTAAGTTCGGGAATGTGGGCTTGATTTTCGTCTTCGTTGTCTTTATCCTTTGCCACATACTCTTGATAAATTACGGTATAACCCGCGAAAATAGGTGTACGTCCAGTTGCTCGGAACGTGTAATTTTTAACATTTACATCTAATGAAACCGAATTATAAGTGGCAGAACTCATTTGACTGGCTAAAAATCTTTCATAAATCAACTTATATAACTTGTAATTATCAGCAGTCAAACTATCTTTCACGCTTTCGGGCGTTATATCTATATAAATAGGTCTAATCGCTTCGTGCGCATCTTGAGCCGATTTCTTAGACTTATATATATTAGGTGTTTCGGGATAGAATTTTTCGCCAAATTTCTTAATAATATAGTCTTTTGCCATTTTTTGTGCATCTGGCGAAACTCTTACTGAGTCGGTACGAATATAAGTTATAAGCGCTGTTTTACCATGCCCCGCTAGTTCTACACCTTCATATAGATTTTGCGCAGCGGCAGTTGTTCGCTTTAATGTCATACCTAGTTTATTTAACGCGTCTTGTTGCATTGAACTAGTAATATATGGTGCTGGCGGGTGCGATTTTGTAACGCTTTTTTTGATATTTTCCACGCTCCATTGCTGTCCTGCGATGTCGGCAAGAAATGCGTCTTTTTGCTGAGCGTTGGTAATTTTGAATTTTTTACCATCTTTATTTATTAAACTTGCGTTAAATGGTTTATCGGCTAAGCCTATTTTGGCAAGGCTGGCCGTAATTGCCCACCATTCTTCTGGTTTGAAGTTTTGTATTTCTCTTTCTCTATCCACTACTAACTTTAAAGTAACCGATTGTACACGGCCTGCACTGAGTTTAGGTTGAATTTTCCTACAAAGAATAGGCGAAAGTTTATAACCTACAATTCTATCTAAAACTCTGCGCGCCTGCTGTGCGTTTACCAGATTTTCGTCAATTACACGTGGGTGTTTAATTGCGTTTTGCACTGCGTGTTGCGAAATTTCGTTAAATTCTATTCTTATATTATCTTGTGTATTCAGTCCTAAAACGTTTGCGACATGCCACGAAATCGCTTCTCCTTCCCTATCAGGGTCGGTTGCAAGTAAAATAGAATCAGCCTTGCTTGCCACTTCTTTTAAAGATTTTACTACATCTTTTTTGTCGGGCATAATTTCATATTTTGGTGCAAAATCATTATTTAAATCCACACCAAAACCATGTACAGGCAAATCTCTTACGTGTCCTTTTGTCGCAAAAATTTCGTATTCATTACCTAGATATTTTTTTATAGTTGCACGTTTTCCTGGACCTTCTATAACAACTAATTTCATTTTTTATCTCCTAAAAAGCCTTTACTTACCGGCAATAAATTTAATAACTATAAAACCTATAGCCAAAAAAGCCAATGCAAAATATACTCCCATATTAATCCTTTCTTCCGTAGTAATTCCCCGGTAACTTCTTTATTAAACCACGAATTTCCATTGTTGTCAACAGTACCATTAACTTTTTTGTGTCTATTTTTGTTTTTTCTAATATTTCGTCAAAATGCACATCTTCTAACTGAACCAAATCATAAATAACTTTCTCTAAATCGTTAAGTATTAATTCTTTATCTATCTTTTGAATAGGTTTTTGAGTATTAATTACATCTTGAATTAATTTATAATTAAGGTTTAAAGTTTCAATTATTTCTTGTGGTTTTGTTACACAAGTGCTAAAGTATTTTTTTATTAAATTATTTGTACCTTCGCTTGATGGGCTATTGCAATTGCCAGGTAAAACAAACACCTCTTTACCTAAATCTAACGCAAAGTTTACTGTATGTAAAGCCCCGCTATTAACTCCCGCTTCTGTAATTAAAACGCCTTCGCTAGCAGCGGCAATTAACCTATTCCGTTGAACAAAAGAGAAATTTTTGATATTAAAATCCGGATAATTCGCTGATAGCACTAGCCCACCAGCATCTACAATTTCTTGTGCTAAATTAACGTTAATAGCAGGATAAATTGTATTCAGCCCATTTGCTACTATACTAATAGTTTTACCATTAGCGCGCAAAGCACCCTTGTGAGCAAAACCATCTACACCTTCGGCCAAACCACTAATTATATTGAAACCAGCCTTGCTTAATTCATATGCAAAACGTTCCGTTTGCTCTTTGCCGTATCTAGTGCATAAACGTGTACCCACAATAGAAATATTTCTCTGATTTAATAATGATAAATCCCCCTTATAATATATTACAAGTGGAGGAAAATCAAGTATCTTAAAACATTTTGGAAAATTTTTATCATAGTAACAAATATGGTTAATATCACTTTTTTCTAAATCGGCAATTGCCTTATCTAGAATCCCGCTATCACGTATAGATATGAAATTTTGAAAATCTTTGCCACTTAGACAATACATAATTTTGCCTTGATATTTATCCAAATTCCAAATATCGTCTATACTATCAAACAAACTCATAAGTTCATATAGCGTACTTAAATCAATGTCACTAATAGATAACCATAAAAATACTTTATCAGTAATATTCATTATTTACATCCAATACTTTTTATCTAAAGAACGGTAGCCTATTGCTTCCGCCACGTGTTGAAACTCAACTTGCTCGCTATTATCTAAATCTGCAATAGTCCTAGCGACCTTTAAAATTCTGTTATAGGCACGAGCAGAAAGATTTAATCTTGTAAACGCTTCTTTAATTAAGTCTTCGCTTTCTTGGGATAATTCACAATATTTGCGTACTTGATTTGCCGTCATTTTTGCATTGCACTTTGTATCTGTTCCTTGAAAACGTTCTAACTGAATTTTGCGTGCTTTATTTACCCGCTCGCGAATACTTGCACTGCTTTCTTCTAATTTCTCATTAGAATGCAATTCTTCAAAAGACACGCCGTCAACTTCCACATGCAAATCTATTCTATCCATCAATGGCCCACTCAATTTGTCTAAATATTTGTGAATTTGCGTAGGAGTACAACGGCAAGTGCGTGTTTTGCTACCGTAATTCCCACATGGACAAGGATTCATACTGGTAAGCAACATAAATTGCGCAGGATATTCAACAGTAGAATTCACTCTTGCCACAGTAATAACGCCGTCTTCCAAAGGCTGTCTTAGAGTTTCCAAAGTTTTTCTATTGTACTCGGGTAATTCGTCTAAAAATAGCACCCCATTATGTGCAAGGCTAATTTCACCTGGCTTTGATTTAGCGCCACCACCTGTCAAAGTTACAGCAGTAGTAGTATGATGCGGAGACCTAAAAGGCCTATTCCACACAATACCTTCCTTTTGGTCTAGAATTCCTGCCACACTGTGAATTTTTGTAACTTCTAGGGCTTCGTCAAAGGTCATTTCAGGCAAGATAGACGGCATACAACGAGCAAGCATTGTTTTTCCCGCTCCTGGTGGGCCTATCATCATTAAATTATGCCCGCCCGCAGCCGCTATCTCCATTGCTCGTTTTGCATTTGCCTGCCCCTTAACATAACAAAAATCATTCTTTGTGTCAATATTTTCTTGCACAATAAATTGCCTTTTTTCAACTGGCTGTATTAATGTTGTGCCATTTAAATGCTGTACAATCTCAATTAAATTTTTAACAGGATAAACGTCTATCCCGTCAATGAAACTTGCTTCTGCAGAGTTTTCAAAAGGAATAAAAACCTTTTTATGCCCTAACGAACGTGCCGAAATGAGTAGTGGCAAAACACCGTTTGCGTGTCGTGTGGAACCATCTAAACTTAATTCACCTATAAAAGTACAGTCATTAATGTCTTGCTTAATTTCACCAGTACATACAAGCAATGCAATCGCTATGGGTAAATCATAAATAGGCCCCTCCTTTTTTGTGTCTGCTGGTGCAAGATTAACGGTTAATTTCAACATAGGAAACTTGAAACACGAATTTTTTATCGCGCTACGAATACGCTCTTTACTTTCTTTTATTGCAGTATCAGGCAAACCTACTATATCAAATTTAGGCAAGCCATTATTCATATCTGCCTCTACTTCTACACTAAAACCAACTATTCCGTTTAGTCCTAATGCCTTAACTTTTGCTAACATATTAAACTCCTTAAACATATATTTTAACAACTTTATTGATTTTTGGCAATTAAATTTATATATAAGTTTTTATCATAAAACAAAGTATTTTTACTAAAAAAAGCATTAAAGCCTTGACTTTTGCATAAAAATATGGCAAAATTAACTCAAATTTTAACGCTAAGGTGGTGAGAAAAGATGACAATGGTAGTTGTAGGCAAAGATGAATCTTTGGACAGCGCTTTGAAACGTTTTAAACGTAAGTGCCAAAAAGATGGTATCATCGGCGATTTACGCAAACACGAAGCATACGAAAAGCCTAGCGTTAAGCGTAAAAGAAAAAGCGAAGCTGCACGTAAACGCAACCGCAAGTAGTTAAAAAGCGAGTTAACAATTAGTTAATTCGCTTTTTTTAGTTTATTAAATTAATTATTAATATCTTCATTTACGTTGCTATTCTCAACCAAAACAAAAACTGCTGTTATTATATTATTATAAACATCTTCCTTTTTTAATCTTATACTTTCAGTGTAACCTAGAATATTACCACTTAAATCTTCCCAGTGAGAAAACTTATAGCCTTGTTGCGCCACTGTTGCAACAAAAATGATAGTATCGTCGTCATTTAAATTTTCAAAATTATCACCCACAAGCGAAACTTTTCCGCCATATGTTGCTGTAACATTTACGCCCTGTGCTAAATTATCTGTAAAAGTTGCAGTATAATTAATATTTTTATCAACAATCACATTTAATTGATTACTTGTTGTTATTATATTGCCTTGTTCGTCTTGCCAGTTTTTAAAATAATAACCATCATTGCTAATTGCAATGCTTGTTATAGTACTACCTTCGTCATAATTCCCTTGAATTGTATTTGTAATAGTTCCGTATCCTGAATTATCTGTTTGAATATTTACTGAATATTGTTTTACCCACTTTGCAATCGCCGTTTGGTCTGTTGTATAACTCCAAACAGTATTTTCGTCTATAAATGTTTCATTAATATACCCCCCAGCAAAACGATAACCTTCCATAGTAGGTGTAGGTAAAGAGCCTATTGTTTCCCCATTCGTTACTACTATTGAATTAGTAGACACATTTCCGCCATTTGCGTTGAAGGTTAGAGTATTACTCTTTTCTTTTACTAAATCTGCAAATGGAAATTCAAAATTGCAATCTTTTGGTCCTTGTCCAGCACTTAAAATCATAATACCTTCAGGATTTTCAGCAGTCCAATTATTTCCATTCCTAACAAACTTATAATAATATATATTTCTCCAAAAGTCGTAAATTGTCACTTCTTTTTCATCCTGTATCCAAATGTAATTTTCATTTAAATCAATTTCTATGTAATTGATATTGATATAAGTTTGTCTACCACTTGAATAATATTCTATATCCACATTAATAATCGTTCCATAAATATTATCATACGTGATACTTACCCCATCACCATCATAGACAACCTCCTCTGCTTTTAAGTTTGGCTTTAATGCAAAATTTACACAAATTCCTAAAATTATAACAAGTAAACCTATTAATAAACTTAGGAATATGCTTTTTCTTTTACTCATTATATATCTCCCATTTTCAATATTTATTTATATTATATACGAATATTTTTCGTAAATCAACTATTTTTCAATATAATTAAATATAATTTTGTGATATGGAAATAGGAAATGTTATTAAAAATTTAAGAAAAGAGCGCAAACTAACTCAAACGCAGTTAGCCACTCTCTTATGCACTAGTCAAGACACAATTTCGCTTTGGGAGTTAAATAAAAGTTTGCCTGACATTGAATCTTTAGTAAAACTTGCTAAAATTTTTGATGTTAGCACCGATTTTTTATTAGGTTTGGAAAAATAATTTTAATATAGAACAAAAAAACGCCTTCTAGTTTTATACTAAAAGGTGTTTTTTATAAAAAGGTTTAAAAATATTTTATTTTTAGAGTATGTTTTGCACAAAAAATGTTTTTTAACTTTACACTATTTTTTGAGATTAAACAAGATATAAAAACCTTACTTATATTCAAGTACAATATTTTTACAATCTAAATAAACTCATACTTAGGCATTTTCTGTTGAGTTATCTTCTGTTTGGCTTTCTTGTGCTGTTGTGATTGTAGGGGTTGCTATATTTGCGCTATTACTATTTTGAATAGGAAATACAGCAGCCATTACTACAATTACCATAGCAAACCCAGCCATAATTGTAATTACTTTATTCCAAAATGCTTTGTTTTTCATACAAATTACTTGAAAAGGCATATTCAGTTACCCCCTATCTCTATTTGTCAATATTTTAGCAAATATTTTAAATTTTGACAAATAAATTAGGGCATTTTATTTAAAAATTATGTTTTCGGGCATCAAATAGCCATAAAGTTCATTTTGCATTGCCGTACTACCATCTACTTTTGTAGGGAAAGTGAAGGCTTTATTTTGTTTGCTACATTTTATTACTACAGGGTGTGTGCCTGGATAACGCTCTAAAATTTCAAAAACTGCATCTTTCACTTCTTCTTCTGTCAAATCAAATTTTAAGTATAATTTTTCACAAACTTTAGGTTCTTCATTTTTAGGTTGCTCGTCTTGTTTCGGCACATCAGTCTTCCAAACAATAATATCTTCGGGAAGTATAATAGGTCTGTCTCCTTCCTTTATGCTTATTTTCCCTATAAAAGTCATCATATTGTCTACATGGAGTATGTTTTTAAATTTTTCATAAATTTTAGGAAAAACCAAAACTTCAAAAGTCCCATATAAATCTTCCACGGTAACGACTGCCATTTCTTTGTTACCTACTTTTGTATTCATTCGCTTAACATTAGTAAGTACTCCGCCACATTTTACCTGCTTGCCGTCTTCTAACCCTTCGTAAATGGTCATTTCTTCTTCCCCGTCTTCACTTTGCACAACGGTAGGAATAAGCATATTACTGTTAAAGTTAAATTCCTTCATCTTATCTCTAAACTGGTCTAAAATGTGCCCACTAACATATACACCTAAAACTTGCTTTTCAAATTTTAACTTTTGTTGCTCTGTGTATTCAGGAATGTCAGGATATTCAACTATATTTAATTTTTTATCTTCCTTTAATAGGTTATCAAATAAAGTAATTTGTCCTTGATTTTGAGACTTTCTATCACTAGAAACACGCTCTACAATAGTTTCATAAACGGCTATCATTTGGCTCCTAGACACACCGAAACAATCAAAAGCGCCCGACCAAATCATAGACTCTAAGAATCGCTTGTTATGTGCTTGACCACCCATACGAGTAATAAAGTCCTGTAAACTGGTAAATGGCCCGTTTTTATTGCGTTCTTCTACTAATGATTCAACAAGTCCTACGCCGACATTTTTAATACCACCTAAACCATACCTAATGGTGGTATCGTCTTCCACACTAAAATATACCAAACTCTTATTTACATCAGGTGGTAATATCTTTATATCGTGTGCACGTGCCAACTCCATATAGTGAGTTAATTCGTCATTCTTTGTAATACGGTTGTTTATAATAGCAGTGTAAAATTCAATTTTATGGTAGTATTTCATCCACGCGGTTTGATATGTAATAAATGCATAAGCCGCTGCGTGTGCCTTGTTAAAGGCATAACTACCGAACTTCTCCATTTGGCTCCAAAGTGCTTCGGCATCTTCTAACTTCATACCACGTTTTAATACACCATCAATACTTTTCTTGCCTTCTGGGTCTTCCCAACCGTAAATAAAACGTTGTTTCTCAACAGGCAATTTATCGGCTAATTTCTTACCCATAATCTTACGCACGCCATCAGCCTGCCCCATGGTGTAACCTGCCAAAACCTGACAAAGTTTCATAACCTGCTCTTGATAAACCATAACACCATATGTTACATCTAACACGTCTTTCATTTTTGAATCTGGGTAAATAATTGATTCGGGATTTTTACGGTTTTTAATATATGTAGGAATTTCGTCCATAGGACCTGGACGGTACATAGCGAGAATAACGATAATCTCTTCTATATTTACAGGCTTCATTTCCTTAGCAAAGCCTGAAATACCGCCACTTTCTAACTGGAACACCCCATCATTATCACCCGAACCTATAAGTTTATAAATATTTGGGTCATCATAATGGAAATCACGTGAATAAAAGTCTACATCTTCCCCAGTACGTTGTTTTATGAGTTTTATCATTAAGTCCAAATCGGTTAAAGTGATTAGACCTAAAAAGTCCATTTTTAATAAGCCTAAATGTTCTGTTTCGTTCTTGTCAAACTGAGTGGTTACCATATCGCCGTTTTTTGCTAATGGTATATGGTCAGAAATCGGGTCACAACAAATAACCACACCTGCCGCGTGAATACTGGTATTTCTAGGCATATTTTCTAGTTTAATTGCTGTATCAACTATTTTTTGCACTAGCACGTCACTGTCATACATTGCCTTTAATTCGGGTACGGCATATTGCTCGTCTTCTGGCTTGCCACTAATACCGAAAACCTTTTCAATTGCGGGAGATTTTGGCATTTTTGTTGGGAAAAGTTTCGTCATCTTATCCACTTCGCTATATGGCATTTTTAGCACTCTAGCTACGTCTTTAATCGCCGCTTTTGCTGCCATTGTACCAAATGTGATAATCTGGCTAACGTTTGGCTCGCCATATTTTTCTATAACATAATCAATAGTTTGCTCACGTTTTACAGGGCAAAAGTCTATATCAAAGTCTGGCGGACTGACACGTTCTGGGTTTAGGAAACGCTCAAACCACAAGTCATATTTTAGCGGGTCAATAAGCGTAATACCTATCGCATATGCTAGGATACTAGCAGCACCACTACCACGTCCTGGACCTACTGGCACGTCGTGTTCCCTAGACCAGTTAATAAAGTCCCAAACTACAAGATAGTAATCAACATAGCCACTTTTAATTAGAGTATTCATTTCAAACTCGGCACGCTCTCTAATCGCTGGAGTTATTTCACCATAGCGTTTTATCAAACCTTCGTTAACAAGTTCCCACAAGTATTCTGTATTGTCTTTACCGTCTGGAGCAGTAAATTTAGGGTAAAACTGACTCTTAAAATCAAGCTCCACATTGCATTTTTCGGCGACTTCCAAAGTATTTGCAATACTTTCTGGGTGCGAAGCAAAAACGGATTTCATTTCGTCCGCCGTTTTTAAATAAAACTGATTGCCGTCCATTCTCATTCTGTTAGGGTCGTCAATAGTCTTACCCGTTTGAATACATAACATTATATCTTGCATTTCTGCGTCTTCAGGGTAAAGATAATGCACGTCATTAGTCGCTATTGTCTTAACACCCAAATCTTCAGCAAGCCTAAAAAGGTCGGGCAAAATTTTACGTTGTTCTTCTATGCCGTGGTCTTGTACTTCTATATAAAAATCACCTGGCGCAAACATATCACGCAATCTTGTACCGAATTTAACGGCTTCTTCATACAAACCTTTTGATAATAGTCTAGGAATATCACCCGCTAGACACGCAGAACTACAAATCAAACCTTCCGCATGCTCGGCTAAGGTCTTATAGTCAATACGTGGTTTATAGTAAAAACCTTTTGTCCACGCAATACTATTTAATTTAATTAAGTTATGGTAGCCAACTTCGTTTTTTGCTAGAATTATTAAGTGCGCTGGGTTTGGTTTGCCTTGCTTGTAATTTAAATCATCTACAATATAAAATTCTGTACCTATAATGGGTTTTATGTCGTTTGCTTTGCATGCTTCATAAAATTTAACCGCACCGTACATATTGCCGTGGTCAGTTATCGCACAAGCGGTCGCACCACGTTCTTTTAAAATCTTAACTAACTTTTTTATTCTTGCCGCACCATCTAACAAACTATATTCAGTATGTAAATGTAAATGTACGAAATCTTCCATTTTTACTCCTTGTCTGTTTTGCTTTCGTTTTCCGCTTTTAGTTCTTCTGCGATTTTTACAATTTTACGCAATCTATGGTTTACCCCACTCTTTGTAAGTGGTGGATTCATAAGCCTGGCTAAATTTTCCAAAGTTTCTTCAGGATTTGCAAGTCTCAGCATACACAACTCATATAAGTTATCAGGCAAAGTTTCTAACCCTACCGTTTTAGAAATATATTCAATTGCGTCAATTTGTTTTAGACTAGCATTTACCATTTTTTCCATATTGCCATTCATACAATTTAACTGTCTATTTAACTTGTTGCGTATTTCTCGCACTGCAAATTCATTTTGTAGAGTTAAAACTGCGTTGTTTGCCCCTACTAAGGCTAAAGTATCGCTAACGACTTCGGCTTCCTTTATATAAATCACCGTAAACTTTTTGCGTTGCATTGATTTTGAATAAATATCATATTGAGATAAAATATGGGAAAAATCGCCCGCTAGTGAATAATCACTAAACACAAATTCCAAATGATATCCGCCCGTGTGCTTTTTTAAATTATTAATATCTTTTATAACTATATTTGCGCTTGCGCACCCCATAAACACGCCCCGAATAAAGGAACGTTGGCAACAATCTTCTTCTATTAAGTACCTTGATACGCCTAAGTGAATTTCTTTCTGCCCGTTATAATTTTCTCGGAGTAAATATGTATCCGTCAATAATTTTTCAGTAATATTAGAAGGCAAACTGATATAGTATCTAATAGTATGATTTGTCTTTTCTTCTTCTTTTATATTTAGTTCTATCTTTTCATTATATAGGTGTTTTAGTAGCAATTCAATTCTTTTTGCTAAATTTGGCAATTCTGTAACAAATTCCACACTGTATCCATTCTCAATACTAATTTGCGCACATGTACGCAAGAGCCCTGCAAGTTCTGCCCTGCAACAACAAGTTTTTTGTGGAACTTCGCTATCTGCCACTTCAAATTTTGCATCATAAGAAAAAGACATCTTTTTGCCTCCTTTTAAATATCAATTAATTATACTTAAAAACTAAAATTTTTCAAGTGTTTTTAACGCTCTCAAAATAACAAATTTTGCTAAATTAGATTTGTTATTTTTAAAATAATTAGAATACAATTTTTTAAACTTCTCTATTTATTTTGTTCTGTAACTTCTATGTTAACTATTCTGTCAAGTGGAATATTATACTTTTCTATAAATTCTTTTGGAACAGAACATTCGGCTATTCTTGACGGACTGTGAGCATCACTACCTATGATGAATTTTGCCTTTGAATCAATCAGTTCTTGTGCTTGTTGTGGCGTAAAAGTTGTACGTTTGCCGTTAAATTCAATCAAGACGCCTTTTTTGGCACAAGCGTCTGCTAGCCTTTTTGTATTAACTGGCACAACATAATTAGGGTGTACTACTACTTTTACAGGATACTTTTCTATTGCCTTAATATAACTATCGGTAACTTTTTCTATATATTTTTTTGTAGGCTTTAAAAGTAGGTTGTGCATATTAAATTTGAAACTATCCTTTACTCCCTTACCATAAGTAAAATAATGAATACCAAAAATGCAGTAGTCAAAGTTAGCAAAATCTTCTGGCTTCATATCTAATTCGCCATTTAAATTTACTAAGTTTGCTTCAATGCCTAGCAAAATCTCAATTTGCGGATAAACTTTTCTTAATCTTTCAATTTCGGCACGCATTTCAGCGACTTTTTCTCTCTTAACCCCATTTTTTACGTGATTAAAACCATGGTCAGAAATACCTATTGTTTTTAACCCTAGTTCTACTGCTCTAGCGACATTTTCTTCTATTGTACCTACCCCATCACTATAAATAGTATGTGTATGATAATCTGCTGTCATTTTAAAGTCCATTTTTTCTCCTTTAAATTAATATAATTTCCAAACTTAAATAAACATTATATTTTTCAAAAACTCTCTCACGCACTAAATCAATTAGTTCTAGCACGTCGGTAAAAGTCGCGTTGCCTGTATTTACTATATAACCTGAGTGAATTTTTGAAACTTCAGCGCCACCCACCCTTAAACCTTTCAAATTGCATTGCTCTATCATAAAGGCAGGTGGCAGTCTCTTTGTCCTTTTGAATACACTGCCAGCACTAGGGTAACCTACGCTTTGCGTTTTTACTCGTGCTGATATCTTTTCCCTTATTCTCTCTCTACAAAGTGGCATAAAATCTTTTTTCAAGGAAAATGCTACACTTATTATAGCACAGTTTTTTGTATTTGTAAAAATACTTGAACGATATTCAAAAAAAAGTTCGTTTCGTTTTACCCTAATCACTTTTTCGCCGTTCCAGTACTCCACAAAAAGAAGCGAATCACTAATTTGCCCGTGAAAAGCACCTGCATTCATTACAACCGCTCCCCCAACACTTCCTGGAATACCGATAGCCCATTCTAGCCCCGAAAAACCTTTTTCCGCGCTTTCTTGCACTAATTGAGAAAGTCGCACTCCCGCCTGTGATAGTACTAAACCATTTTTTGTTATAACGAATTTGTTTAAGTTTAATGTGGAAATTATGACGTAAAATATTTTATCATTAATTAAGACATTAGAACCCGCCCCCAAGATAACAAAGGAAATGTTCATTTCCCTACATAGACTAAGCAGTTGTATCAATTCCTGCCTTGTTCTAGGCTTAGCATAAATTGGCGCTATACCACCTATTTTGAAAGTGGTAACTTTACTCAAATCTTTATTTCGCTCAATAGGACAAATTTTGCTAAATTCCTTTGCCAAAAAATCAAACATAACTACTCTCCTTTTTTATGCCATTCTTCTAATTGTGCGTTAGATGTAAACACATTGAGTACTTGTAGTTTATTTTGTAAAGCCTTTTCAAAATCGCTATATTCATTTGAGTAAATTGTCTTGCCGTCTACACTAAACATACCTATGCGTGTAAGCCTAGATTGAATTTCGGCAGAAGTTAAGTATTCTATAAATTGTGTGGCTTTTTCTATTTTATTTGTATCAGTTGTGGTTATCGCTATAAATTGTACTAAATCGGTGTAAGTATTTAAGTATCTATAATTTATATTACTAATCACTCCTAAGTTTACTTTATTGTTTAGTCTATAAAAATCACGTTGTGTGCCTAGTAGCACTTGAAACTCGTTTCCACGTAAGAAGCTTTCATATGCTTCATACTGTGTGCGGGGAGTTTTGTCTATTAGGCTAATCTCATTTTCGGGTAATGCTTTGTCTGGTTGGTTATAGTTGTATCCTGTGCCTATTATAGGTAAATCTTTATTTAAACCCTGTAAACCCGATAGACTTAAATCAGTTATATCATTCATTCCGCAAAGAAGGTATCCACCGAAACACCACGGAACAGCCAAAGTTTTACCGTCTTTTATTCCCCCCGCTTGCAAATCATTCCTTACAGAAAAGTTTTCTTCTATTACTTGTGCAATTCCAGAGACTAAGTCACCCGCCCCCACGCCAAAACTAATCATATCAGGACGGGACCCATTTTCTAGCATAAGTTTTGCTTGCTCTAAATCTAATGAACGCACGAGTACATAATTAGATTTTGTCTTGTCTTGATACATATAGGCCGTGCGTTCTAAGAAATTTGCTCTACTTGCTGTACCGCCTTCAAAGGTATCAATTTCCCATAACTCCAAAAAAGTAGTAGTTTCTATATTATTATCTAACCAACCTGTATCGCCCTTTCTTATCTGTGGCAATATAAAATAAGGGGCAACAAGTAAAAACACGGCTACTATTATAGCAAAAATAGCAAAAAATATTTTTTCTTTCTTCCCTAAATTCAAAAAACACCCCCATAGAACTGCTATATTCTATGCAGGTGTTTCGTTAAAAATTATATAGTAAACTAATTTATATGATATTTAATTAAAATTTACTTTGTGTTAATTTTTAATACCTATTATTTACTATTAAAAAGTAAATTTGGTATTGCTTTTTCTTACTCGCCACTTAAAAACTCGTGGATAACGATGGCGTCTTTTTCTGAAATGCTGTCCACTTGACGTAATTCTTCTATTGATGCGTTCTTTATATTCTCAATAGACTTAAAGTGTCTAATTAAATTTTTACGCTTCTTTGCGCCTATCCCGTCTATTTCTTCTAAGATACTGGTAACTTTATTCCTTAAACTCCTATGGAATGTTATCGCAAATCTATGTGATTCGTCACGGATACGTTGTAACAATTTTAATGAATTGTGCGAACGCGGAATAATTATAGGGTCGCTTTTGTTCGGTAAAAAGACTTCTTCTTCACGTTTTGCTAAACCTATCATAGGCACGTTATAGCCACAATCTTGCATTGCTTTTACCGCATTTGACAATTGCCCTTTACCACCGTCTATTACAATCAAATCAGGCTTACTGCTAAAACTTGGGTCTGTATTACCTTCTTTCTTTAACTCATTAAACCTACGAGTGATTACTTCTCGCATACTTGCAAAGTCGTTAGCACCTTCAACAGTCTTAATATGGAACTTCCTATAATGGCTGGTTTTTGCCACACCGTCTATAAACACAACCATAGAAGCAACACTCAACAGCCCGCCGATATTTGAAATATCATAACATTCCATTCTGCGTGGTGGTCTCGGTAAACCTAAGATTTCGCCCAACTTCTCAACCGCCCCTGTTGTTAAATCTTGAGTTCGTTTTTCTTTTTCTACTGCTTTGTCTAGATACATTTCGGCATTTTTCTGTGCTATATCAAGTAATTTCTTTTTCTCGCCTTTCTTTGGATAAATGAGTTCTACTCCACTTGTCCTACCAACTGCACCTTGCTTGCGCTGTTCGGTAAGCCATTCTCTTAATGAATAGCTATCTTCAAAAGGTATCAAGACTTGTTCTGGTGGCAATGCCGAAGTTGAATAGTATTGAGTAATAAACTGGGTAAGGCTTTCTTCTAAATTTAATTCGGCATCTACTAAATGAAAGCAATCTACCCCCACACTTCTTCCGCCACGAACGACAAGGACAGCGATGCTTGCAACTGAGCCGTTACTAGCCCACGCAAAAGCGTCAATATTATCAAGATTAGGCATAAAGGTAAGAGTTTTTTGCTTGATTCTGTCTAAAATATTTAAGTTATCGCGAATGTTCATTGCTAACTCAAACTGCTCATTATCAGCCAGACGTTGCATTTTTTCGTATAGAATTTGCTGTACTTCGCTATACTTACCATTTAAGAAGTCAATCGCCTTTTTTACGTATTTTGCATACTCTTGTTTTGTGATATATTTTACGCAAGGAGCGGAACACAACCCTAAATCGTAATTTATGCAAGGACGCGAACGCTTAGGCGGATTAGCACCTTTACACATTCGCAAAGGGTATGCATTGTTTATCATTTTTATTAAATCTAACGGTCTAACACCAGCAAAATATGGCCCAAAATATTTTGCGCCGTCCCTTTTTAACTTGCGGGTAATTTCTAAATGTGGAAAGTCTTGTTTTAAATCTATTCTTATATAAGGATAAGATTTCCCGTCTTTTAGCAAAATATTGTAATACGGCTGATAACGTTTGATTAGATTGTTTTCTAGGGCAAGCGCTTCGGCCTCGTTTGGTGTAATAATATAGTAAAAATCAGCAATGTTTTTAACCATACTAGTTACTTTTAGTGTATGGTTTTTGTTGTGCTGAAAATATTGCGAAACACGGTTTTTTAGGTTTTTTGCCTTACCGACATAAATCACTTCGCCATTCGCGTCTTTCATTATATATACTCCGCTAT
The DNA here is from genome assembly GCA_944384375.1 of uncultured Clostridia bacterium. GTDB lineage: Bacteria > Bacillota > Clostridia > Christensenellales > UBA1242 > UBA7867. The sequence goes on from CALWTE010000018.1 coordinate 57,822, forward strand.
TTGTAGGGAGTTCTTGTATTTTCGTTTTTAAATCCATATTTAAATTATATAACAAAAGAATTTAAAAGACAATAAGTCTAACTAAAATTAACAAAATTTATAAAAATTTCATATTATCTTTTGGCAAATTTTTTTAGGAGAATAACTATGACTATTTCTCAAGCATTAGTAATTGTGTTACTAATTTCTATTTGGGCGGGTACTACTGGCGCAGACCTTGCGACAAACTCAAATATACTTATTATTTTACTTATTGCACTAATCGCACTTGCGGGGGTAACAACACTTACAAATAATTTAACAAATAATTTCAATCCTTGTCGCAACCGTATAATTTCCACTAATGGCACAATCACGCAAACGTTGTTCTAAATCACTTTTAGAAAAATTGTCTAATTTTAAAATAAAAATTTTCATCAATCAACAAACTAAAACACGTCTTTTTTAGTACAAATTATCAAAAAACTTTAACTTAAATCACCCCCAAACCATTAAACTACAATACAAGTATGGTTTTAAAAACAAAAAAAGATTTTATCTTAATTGTGAACAGCACCCTAAAAGTTGGACACCTTTGGAGGTGTAGTTCATTGATAAAGTCCTTTTTTATATTATTCTATTTTAAAGTTTTGTCTTTTACTGGTCTGTTTCTTCTAATATTTCGTCTGCTGTCTTCTTGCTTTCTTCTTTTGCAACTTTCTTTGTATCAATATCTAAATTATTTTCTTCATTGCCTTGCAACACTTGACCAAGTTTCTTTTTATCAACTCGGCTTTTCTTGCTTGCTTTTGATTTTAGCACGATGTCTAATTTTTTGTCGCTATCGTCAATAGTTTCTTTCTTTTTGTTTTTAGTCGCCTGCAATTTTTTAAAGTCGTCCTCTTCCTTTTCAAAAACAACTTGATTTGCGTTGTCTTGTGTCAAATCTAGCATTTCCGAAATATCGTAGAAATTACTATCAATGACACCCGCTTCCACAAGCTCTTCATGCTCACGACGTGCTTCTCTAACTTGTAATTTTTCGTTCATATAAATCATAATTACAGAAGCAATAGGTGCAGACAAAACCATTCCCGCAACACCGAACATTGCACCACCTATAACTAATGCTAAAATTATTACAAGAGCGCGGGTATTCATACGTTTACTCATAACGAAAGATGGCAAGAACGTGGTTACAATTGCCCATTCTGCTATTCCAAACACAAACGCCATTAAGAATAGGTTTAAGTCTCCTGCCATAAGCGTAACCATAAGCAGTGGAACGGCTGCGATAAATCCACCTAAGTATGGAATAATAGATAAAATACCTAAAATTAGAGCCATCATAAATGAGTATGGTACGCCCATTATTGCATAACCTATCCACGCAATAACAAATACAGTGAAACACACAATTAATGTAGAAACTACGTATTGATTTAACATATCATTTGTGCGATGTGTGATAGTAATAATTTCTTCCGCTTGTTTACGTGGGTAGTATGCATAAGTGTATCTTCTAGCAGTTTTTGAGATTAATTCTTTGTCCTTTAACAAAAGGAAAGAAATTAAGAATCCCATAATTATAGAGAATAAAACTTGAAATATTCCTATTGCATTTTCTAGATTAATTGAATTAACTAAATCAGTAATATACGTTTGAAGTTGCTGTATAATTGAATTTGCTGTATTTACGGCATCATCACTAGAAACACCAAAAAATTGTATAACGCTGACTAAAACTTCTTGAATTTTATCCATTAATTCACTTAATTGCGTTTGGTCCGCAAATTGTTGCACTAAGCCTATTATACTAGGTGCTGCTAAGGCAAAAATTAAAATAATTAGCCCGAAAGTTACTAGATACAATATAGTTAACGATATTGCTCTTTTGTACTTTGTCGCCCTTGCATTACCTACAAAAAGATTTTTCATTAATTTGTTTTCAAGTAGGCTGATAGGTTTTAAGAACAAAAACGAAATTACTACCGCAATAATTATCGGGGTAAGACCAGCGAGTAAACTATTAAATAATCTACTAATCGTGTCACCCGCCATTGAAGATAGCAGTAAGGCCGCAAGCATTGCTATAAACAACCAAACATACCATTTACGCATTTTACCCTGACCATTTGGATTTTCTGGATAGTTGTTATTATTTTCCATAACCAAAAACTACTCCTTTTTATTTTTTACACTTGTACTTGATTTGAAATTTACATATTTTTCAGTATCTTTTTTGCCCTTCTTTGTAGTCTGTGCATTGACGACTGCGTTTTTTAGATTTTCTGCCTTTGCCCTATCTTCGTCTTTAAAACGTTGCAAAAGTGGGGCAATTTTCCTATTACCTATTAAGAAGTCATATAACAAAACGAGCGCGCCTTGTAATAAGTATGCGTAGTATGTGAAGAAACGCCAGAATAGAATTGCCCAAACAAACACACCTGTATCTTTAAAGTATGTTTGGAAAAGTGCTGAGAATGAAAGTTCCGCTGTACCTGCTCCACCTGGAATAGGGATAAAACTAAGTGCTAAATCACAAACAACTTGGAAAATAAGGAAGGTAAACCATAATGAAGGGTTAAATTCTACAAAAATACAATAAACTATAAATGGAATTGAATAAACGAGGGTTAAGTAAACTACACTAAGCAAGAACTGGAATAACGCCATCCAACCACTTTTCATAAACATTTTAAAGGTCGTAGTATATTCCTTAACCGTACGCATTACGCGTCTAAATGACGAGCGGTAATCCTTTACTATATGCATTTTTGCACCTAATTTTAAAAGCCAAATCATTATTCTAGGTGCAGTTTTTTTACTAATTGATAAGAAAAATACTGCTGCAATAAGTAAAACATTGAGTGCTAACCCTACCCAACTAAGAGTATAAAGCACAGGGTTAATATGTAAGTCCATTGTGAAACTTACAAATAAAATAATTAAGGTATAAATTATAAAAGTTACTTGACTATAAAAATACTTTGCTAGTGGTACACTTGATGCAGTACTTGCGTTTAGTCCACGTTTTGCTAAGTAGTAAATTTGGAAGGGTTGTCCACCCGTTGCCAAAGGTGTAATACTATCATAAAAACGACAAATTAAAGTAGATTTATAACTTAAATATGGCCGACTCCGCCCTGTTGCCTTTTTTACGGTAATTGAAACACGCATTGAGTCAACCACATTTATTAACATAAATACGACAACGGCAATTAGCAGCCACCACCAGTTTATAGTGGAAGTTAATAAGACCGAAATAGACACAGGTTCTTCATTGCTAAATTGATATATCAGTATTCCTGCTAAAATTGCTAGGTTAAGCATCAAAAAACCGAAACTTAACCACTTTTTCTTGTTACTTTGCTGTTTTTCTACTGATTTTAAAGTGGTTTCTATTAATTCTTTTGTGCTTTCTTCTTTATCAATTTCTTGCTCTAGATGTGGTATTAAATTCTCGGTCGTAACTATTTCGTCTTGTAGATTTTTGTCTATTATATTTTCGTTTGGTGCTAAGGTAGATGTTTTTTGCTTTTGATGAAAAGAGAAGGATTTTTTTAGGCGTGCAAAAGGAAAAATCTTGTTTTTATACAAGATTGGCTGTGTTATTTTGTTATTTTGCGTTACCTGCTCTACTGACTTTTCGCTTTCTTTTCTTTCACTCATTATGATTTTATTTCTACCTTAAAACAAATAAAATTCAATATATAATATCAAATGTTTGCCATTTTGTCAAAAGAAAAATATGCAAAAGTAGGCTTTTATGCCCAATTTTGCATATTATATTTGATTAAACCAAATTTTTTAGTATTTTCAGTAACTCGCAACTGCTCTGAAATATCCACACCCGCAACCGCTAGCACTTCACTACCTACTGCTAAAACTGGTAAATAGTTCCTCAACCTAACAGGAATTTTTTTGTCCATAAAATATGTCTTTAATTTTTTAACTCCACCCCCGAATTTTTCTATAAAGTCGCCTTCTTTTCTAATACGCCACTTTGCATTTTCGGGTACTTTGTCTAAATCAATCAAAAGACTACCTTCTACTAACTCACCAGTTTTTGCTCTGCTTACTTTTAATTTACCATAATCACCGAATGTAATTGTACCGATTTTAAAATCATATTCGGTATTAACAACTAAACGTGGTCTTTTCCTAGCAATTGTAATGTAGTCGTACTCACGATAGATATCTATATTCTCTGGTAAATTGATTTTTGCGCCGTTCTCACTTTTCTTCGCTAGATTAATGATGGCTTCAAAATGTTTTCTCTCAATATTTTTTGTAACGCCTAATTTGTTCATACAATCGCTAAGTAAACGCATTACAAGTGCTGGGCTATAAACAAAGTACGTTAGCGGAATCTTTACAATATTCTTTTCTTCTAACAAGCCATCAAAATGCATTAAATTTCTAATAAAACTATCGTCTTCCTTACAAACTTTGCCAAAGTTACTTAAATTAGCGTCTACTTGTGGCCAAACTGTACGTAAAACTGGCATAATTTGTTGCCTTAAAAGATTACGTGAAATAGTCGTGTCGGCGTTGGTTTCGTCTTCTAGATAGTCAATATTGTTTTCATATACATACTGCAAAATTTCGTCTTTTGGAGTATCAAGAAATGGGCGAACGTAAAAATCGTCTCTAATATAACTCATTCCGCTAGCGCCTTTTAGTCCACTGCCACGTAAAATGTGCAATAGAATTGTCTCTGCTTGGTCTCTTTGGTGATGTGCCAGAGCGATATAGTCAACAATACCACGTTTCTTCAAGTTTTCAAACACGCCAAAGCGCCCTTCCCTACAAGCATCTTCCATTGATAGTCCTTTTTGACTAGCAAGAATTGCTGCTTCTATTCTAAATTTATAAAAACGGATATTGTTTTCTCTACAATAATCTTGTACGAAAATTGCATCGCTTTCGTCATTTTCGCGTGTGCCGTGAATTACGTTTATTGCTACGACATCAATGTCAAGTTTTTCCTTGTTGCTATTCAAAAAATGAAGTAGCGCCATACTGTCAGAGCCACCGCTTACGCCTACCCCTACAATACTACCAGGTTTAAATAACTTTTCCTTGTTGATTAATTCCAAAACTTTTTCCATACTTTCTCCTAAATATTATTATACTATAAAATTATATAATATACAATAGAAGAATTTAAATTTATTAAAATTTACGATAAATTCTGCCGATTAAAACGGTCATATCGTCTGCTGGGAAATTTTTATTGTTTTCAAGTGCCTTATTAAGTATTACATTTGCTAGATGTTGCGGATTAGTGGTTTCCGTTTCGTTTATTAAGTTCCCTATTTCGTCATAACTAGAAAAACTATCAATAATGCCGTCTGTCGCAAGAATTATCATATCATTTTCTTTTAGTACAAAGGAACGGATGTTTGGGTGAATCTCTTCTAGTATTCCTAAAGGCAAGGCGCCTGTATCAATTCTTTGCAAGGCATTCTCACCTTTTATAAAACTAGGTGGCGAACCGACCTTTATCATATCACAAGTACCATTATGTAAATCTACGACACAGGCATCAATTGCGCTGAATTTCTCGTCTCCACTTAAAGAAAGCAATTTATTTACACTTGTTAAAATCAATTCATTGTCAAAGCCCGCTTTGTAAAAGTTTTCTAACAGTCCTAGTGCAAGGCTACTTGTCCGTTCTGCTTCTTTTCCACTACCCATTCCATCACAAAGAGCGAGCAAAATCTTGTCTTTGCCTAATTTCAATATTGAATGAGTGTCTCCACTTTTTACACTGTCGTTTTTAACCGCCCCCGCACTACCAAACACCATATCAAAAGCGTTGCTATTCTGCATAATTAACACACTATATCCCGCTTTTTCGCCTTTGTTTACTCCTATTATTTCCATAGGGGTATTTAGTGTTTTTGATACAACCTTGTTTATCTTTTCGTTGTTTAAACTTTTATCATTCACAACAAGGGTAACACTGCAAACTTCTTCTTGCTGGTGATAAACGATTGCTTCGCTACAGACAATTCCCGAATACATTAAGTCTTCGGCTATTTTTCTTTCAATACTTGTATCAAATGTTACGTTTAGGCTTACTTCGTTTGCTAGCGACTTCATAATTTGCGAGACGCCCCACATTTGCTCGGATAATAAGATTTTACCGCTATCTAAATTATTTAATGTTTGTAAATTGCTCTTATACTCATCTACAATGCTGTTTATACTATTGATTACGTAACTTATTCGGTTACAATTCGCTGTAAGTACGGGTGGCATGTCCACAAGAGAAACACGCCCCCTTTCGTATGCGTATTTAACCAAATCATCAAACGCGCGATTAGTTTCATTTGCATACAAACGCAGACAATTTTGCTTATTGATACAATTTGCACAATTTCGTTGCTTTATGGTTTCTACTAAAAGTCCTGAAACTTCATTTATGTCTTTTACTCCCTTTACCATACCGTAAAAAACGTTTTTCATATCATAAAAAACTTCGCTTAACTCGTATAGCCTTGCTTGCAGTGCTTGCCTATTCCTATTAATTATTGTGCGCACGGCAACATCTTCTTTATCCTTTATAATATAAGACGAAATTAAATTTAAAAATCTCTTTGGTATGATTAAAAACAACAATGCACCAACAAACGTACATAGCAAGTGTTCCAAATTATAAAACGGTAAAAAATATAGCCCTGATAAAATATCTACTAAAATAACACTAATACATGCATATACACGTTTACTACAGCAAGTGGCACAAGTTGCCAAACTCATAAAAATTACGTGTGATAAATATAAAAACTGCTCGCTACTAAACGCGCAACCTAGTCCTAAAAATGTAGCGACAAGCAAGCTTTGGGTAGCACCGAAAATAAATGTTGTAAATAAAATTATAAAAGTTGTGATGCCTATAAAGAAATATTCACCTAAAGGCAAACTATACAGTCCCGCCCCCAGCGCAAACATAAAGACGCCAAAGCAAACGATTTCGTCTAAGGTGTATTTTCTGCGGAGTCCTTTTAGTGCAATTCCCTGAAATAGATGCAAATATGCATACATACAAATTAAACCTAAAATTAACGAAACTATACCTTGCCAAAACAAAGCGGGCTCAAAACTGGCTATATATAACCTACCAAACTGAGATAAAAAAGCGTAAAAGCCGATTAGTATGGGGTTAAGCGGTTTTTTGAACTTGTAATGCAGAAAATAAGCAAGCGCAAACACCACAACTGTTACTCCGTCTATAATTAGACTTTGCACGCTGAGAGTCGTTAAAAACCCCGCTAGCACATACAATGGCGCTAGGATATAGATTTTTTGGTTACACCACACTAAGGCAAATAGCAAGCCAAAAGCAAAAGGCGTAATTCCCTGAATGTTTGCGCTGTGGAAAATATAAAATAAGACAAAAAAGAAAAAATATTTTGAAATAACTTCTAACTTGCTCAACATACTACTCCTTTGTTTTTATTTGTTATTAATTATAATTTAAGGAGCGCGAAAATTCTTTTGCGAAAAAAATAATAATACAGCAAGTTTTTAAGCCTTTTGAAATAAATTTAAAAGATTTTGTCAATTCTTTTGCCTTTTTTAAGGTTTTGGAGTATAATTTAGAAAAATTTAAAAAAGGATATATGAAATGCAGAATAACAAAAAAGTTTATGTAGTTACTGGTGCGTCAAGTGGTATCGGTCTAGAAGTTGCTAAAATTATTTATAATCAAGGGCATATTGTCTATTGCTTTGCACGTAGCGAACCTGATGATAAAAATATAAAGTTTGCATTTTGTGATGTCAGCGATAGAAATGCTGTAAAAAGCGCTTTTGAACTAGTTATAAAAAATGAAGGGCGTATTGATTGCGTCATAAACAATGCGGGCATAGGCATTAGTGGCCCTGCCGAATTAGAGCCGTTTAGTGATGTAGATAAAATTATCAACATTAATTTTACAGGCGCAATTACTGTCGCGACGATGTCTCTGCCCTACTTACGCGAGACAAAGGGAACTTTAATAAACATTAGTTCGGCTGGCAGTGAGTTTCCACTACCTTTTCAGGCATTTTACACGGCGACAAAGTCGGGCTTGCAAGGGTTTAGTGGGGCTTTGCGTAATGAGATGAGATCATTAGGCGTCAAAGTGGTTTGTGCTTTGCCTGGTGATGTAAAAACTCCTTTCACAAAACATAGGCTAAAATATGAAAATGATAATAGTGTCTATGGCGAAAGAGCGCGCAGAAGTCTAGCAACTATGGAAAAAGACGAACAAAACGGAATGAGCGTTAGCAAAGTGGCAAATGCTATTTATAAACTTTCTAATAAGAAAAACCCGCCAACAAATGTGGTAATCGGGTTTAAGTATAAGGTGTTTAAGTTTATAAAGCGCTTTATTCCTGATAGAATGTTATTCTATATTTTATATTTGATTTATGGGAAGTAAAAAATGCGTATATGTGTACTAGCAAGTGGTAGCAAAGGAAATTGTACTTTTGTAGAGGGCGAAAATACTCGTATTCTAATTGATGCGGGGCTAACAAAAAACGAATTAGAGACTAGACTGAGTGTTATAGGTATAGACCCAAACAGTATTGATAGTATTCTAGTTACTCACGAGCATAACGACCATATTAAAGGTTTAGGCGCTTTTGCTCGGGCGCATAATTCCAAAATTTATGCACACCCTGACACATGGTCTGCTATGGAAGGAAAAATCGGCGCACTAGAGTTAAATCAACGTTTTGGAATTTACGGAAAAGATTTTTATATAAACGAAATAGCGGTTTCTAGTTTTGATTTGTCGCACGATAGCAAGCATTGTCTAGGTTTTAGTATTTATGACGGCAATAAAAAGATTAGTTCCGCCACAGACTTAGGCTACATCACAGACGATATTATCAAACATTTGGCGGACAGTAGTTTGGTTATTTTGGAAGCGAACCACGATATCACCCGCCTTATGCAAAATCCACACTACCCTATGCAATTAAAACAGCGAATTTTATCAAAACAAGGACATTTAAATAATCAAGACACAGCAAATTCTGTACTAAAAATGCTGGGATACGGCGTGCGTGGAATAATTGCGGCACACCTTAGCGAAGAGAACAACTCCCCCGAACTCGTTTTGCAAGCCCTTAATGAAACTGTGGCTAAAAATGGCGGGAATTTGGCAAGGGAATTGCACGTAGACATAGCAAAACAAGACCAAATCGGCAATATTTATAGAATAAAAAGTTAGGTAAAATCAATTTAAGTCCATATAAAATACTCTAAAATGGGCTGAACCCCAAATAGTAGACACAAATAAAAAATATTATTAATATTTAGTTTTATACAGGCACAATCTAAGTTAGTGCTTGTTTTTTGTTATTGGTTTTTTGTTTCTTTAGATATTTATAAAAAAATTATTTTAGTTTCGGTGAATAAAAATTAAAATTTTTGCATTACTTTAAAAAAGCAATTCAAAATAATTTATTTATATTATTAAATTAAATTGTTTAACTGTTATTCTTAAGTACGTAAAACGAAATTTAGTTTAAAATCGGCTTTTTATTTTATGTATAAAATTTATGTAGTTACACAAATTAATTACAGAAATTAACAAGGAGAACTTAAAAAATGGCAAAAAAGTCAGTTAAAAATACCGCAAAAAGCCAAAAATCCAAAGCCACAGCACCAGCAACCGCAAAAGGAAGTGTCAAAGAAGAAAAAACTACAGCAAAAGAACAAGCAAAGAAGCCTTTGGTAAGCACAAGGAGAAAAATAGGTTTAACGGTTTATTTTACCGTTGTTGCCACTTTGGCACTTGTTATGGGCGCGCAAATTCTACTAGCGGACGTTTACTCTACCCCTAGTGTAGAAAATAATGGGACTTATAACACCACACAAACAGCAGAAAATGAAACACAAAACAAAAATGTAAGTTCTGGAATTCATAGACGTGCAGATAAAACTCAAAACGACGCAACCACAAACAATGACGTTCGGCAAAACAACAATGAAGCGGTAGAAAACCAAAATTTTATGGATAACTCAAATTCCCAAAACACTTTAAACAATAATAATGCAAATTACCAAAACTCTAATCTTGATGCTAACTTCGCTAACCAAAACAACAATAATTCTGTAAACATTCAAAAAACAGAAAATCAAATATCCAACAACCAAAATCAAAACAACCAAAATCAAAACAACAATTTAGAAAACCCAAACAATTCATTTATGTTTGATTAAAAATATCGTGTCAACAATTGTTGACACGTTATTTAAAAACTTTTTGATTTAAAAAACTTTTAAAAAACTTTAATCTGTTATTGCTATTTTGATTGTGATTTTATATCTATATATTATGTAATGGTTATAGGTTTAAAGGACTTGCTTTTATGTGATTACAAGTATTGAGCCTGAATAATTGAATGTAGTTATATAGTTATACTGAACTGATATACGTGTCAACAGTTGTTGACACGCACTAGATATTATTTGTTTTTTAGATACAAATACTTTTTTTAATTACCGCTACACTATTTGTGTATTGTAACTTTTAATAATTGAATAGATATAGATTTAAAATTAAATATGCTGCCGAAATTTTCAATTACAACTAAAAAAAGGGGGACTCCCCTTTTTTAGTTGTTGGTATCTTCGTTAACGTTGCCGTTGTTGTTTGGAATAAATCTGGCAATAATGAGTTTTCCGTCGTAGTCGGCTACATTAATGGTTACGGCGGTGAAGTTTCCTAAGGCGTCTATTTTGGTTAATACTCCGTTTTCCATGGTGTACCAGCCGTCAAAGGTGTAACCTGAGTAGCAAATTGCGTTTAAAACTACTTGTGTATTTTCGTCTATATTGCCGTCATAACCACCTATTCGGGCTTGCCCGCCACCTATTGCAGTAACACCGATGCCTTCCATTAGGCTACTTGTAAACACGGCAGTAATGGTTGTATCTTCGGTAATAGATGTTGAAAGTGGGTTATCTGGCATTTGAGTAGTACCACTAGAAGTGGTAACCAACCAGTACAAAAATGCAGAGTTTTGTTTTGCCACTGCAACTAAGTTTGAAATAGAGCCAGAACCTTCAAACGTTGTGGTATAATTTGCGGTAAATTCGCCGTTAATTAATATTTGCCCGAGCGTTGAATCTGTGGAAATGGTTAAGTTATTTAATTTTTGGAAAACTGCATAATATGTTGCGTCGTTCGTTACATTGTTAATTGTATATTCAGTCGCATTTCTTGTGCCATCAATTATATTAGAGCCATTACTACTTAATGTCCAACCTAACAAGAAATATCCAGCATTTGGCTGTGCATAAATTGTAATTTGCGAACCATGTGTTACTGTACCGCCACCACTTACTGTACCCATACCTGTTGAGTTAGTGGCTACGCTAACTGTTATGTTATGCGTTACTAATTGAAATACTGCATAATATGTAGTATCACCATCTACTGTTACAGAGTAACTTGTCATACCTTCTGAGCCACTAATAATAGGCGAACCTGTACTATTTAAAGACCAACCAACAAATTTATAAGTATTATTAATAGGCGTTGCTATGATTGTAACTTGTGAATTATAAGTTAAATCCATTCCACCACCGCTTACTGTACCCATACCTGTGGAATTACTTGCTACTGCCACATTGATATCACCAGGCATAACTTGAAAATTAGAACCAGTAAATTTACTTGATGATGCACTTTTTATCGCTTGAATATTTGCTAAACTATTACTATCTTTTACCCAGTATGTTACTGTACTAGCATTATTATAAAAAGCATATGTTCCTATATAAGAACTAGACGTATTATTCTGTATATCATTATTAAAATATACATTATTTAAACTGGTACAATAAAAAAACGCATTACTTCCTATACTGGTGACACTATCGGGTATGATTACACTCGTTAAACCGCTACACATATAAAACGCAGAACTACCTATACTGGTAACTCCTTTTGGAATAGTTATACTCGTTAAACCGCTACACCCATAAAACGCAGAAGTACCTATACTAGTTACTTGATTCCCTATGGTTGCATTTTTCAAACCTGACCAACTATATAAACTATATGCTTTTATAGTTGTGGCATTTATGTTTACAGATGTTGTAGGAGTACTTGTTTGTCCATTTAAATATAAATTTTCCGCATAATATAATGGATTTGCATCTGAAGTTTTAAAATGTATACTAACCCAATCATTTATATTTCCTGCATAATATACACTGACTAAACTGTTACAACTTCGAAACACATAATTATCAATACTGGTGACACTATCGGGTATCGTTATGCTCGTTAAACTGCTACAATCCTCAAATGCATTATTACCTATCTCGGTGACACCATCGGGTATGGTTACGCTCGTTAAACTGCTACATCTAGAAAACGCTGCATTATTTATACTAGTGACACTAGACGGGATTGTATAAGTACCACTTCTACCAGCAGGATATACAACTAATAGAGTTTGGGTCTTATTGAATACAACACCATTTATTGATAAATAATTTGCATTACCTGAGACTACATTAATATTTGTTAAACTACTACACTCTGAAAATACAGAATTAGGTAAAATCCTTACTCCACTCCCTATTGTTATACTTGTTAATTTTGTACAATCTTCAAAAGCATTGCTATCCATACTTGTGACGCTGTCGGGTATGGTATAAGAAGCACCATTTTTACCAATAGGGTATCGGATTAACGAGGTTTGATTTTTATTAAATAAAACACCATTAATTGAACTGAAATTAGAATTATTAGAATCTACATTAATACTTGTTAAACTGCTACAACCATTAAACGCACGACTTCCTATACTGGTGACACTATTTGGGATTGTTATGCTAGTTAAACTGCTACAATCTTCAAACGCATAACTGCCTATATTAGTGACACTATCTGGAATTGTAATTCTTGTTAATCTAGAACAACTTTGAAACGCAGAACGCCCTATCTCAGTGACTGTATAAGTTATACCGCCACTAGAGACTGTGCTAGGTATAGTAGCGCTGGTAATTGTTGTTGATGTGGTGCCATCTACTTCTACTGTATTTGTTGTACCTTCGGTTAAAACATAATAAATTAAATTACCAACAGTAAATTCGTCACGAACGGCAGCATCTGCTGAATTATTTATTTGCTCTTTGTCTTGTTTCGTTAATAGTACACCAGCAGTGGTGCCACCTGCTACTAGCATTAGTAGGACAATGATACCCACTATTGTGTAGATTTTGTACTTTTTAAAGAGTTCTTTAAATGGCATAGGGTTTTATTCTCCTTCTTATACATTTAAAAATGTTTTACTTTTTAGTTAGTGAACTGCATCTCCAAAAGTGTCCAACTTTTGGGGTTCACCCCATAGATTCAATTTTAAATTTAATTGCGTTTGATTTTATTTTATGCTTTATTATTGCGGTTCTTATGACAAACTGTCATATTTTCATTATACACTAAAAGCATTGTAAAAACCTAATGATTTTTTATAGTTTGCTTAAATTTTTTAAATTTATTTAATGCTTTAATAAATTTTTAGTCTTTATATTATTGTTTTCATTTTATTAACTTATTCTTGTAATCTAGGCAAAAAACTTTTTATTAATGTATTTTGTTTTGGTATTTTTGATAAATTGTATTGAGAGTATAAAAGTTTAGCATCAAAACCAGTATAAACACCAAAAGACACATTAAGAATGTGCCGAAAGTATATTAAATTTTTTATATAATGTTTTATATTTTTTAGTGAGTTTTTAGAGCAAAAAATAGGGGCTTTTTGCAACAAATTTGTAGCAACAAATTTGCTTTTTCTATCTAAGCGCCCCCCCCCC
>CALWTE010000019.1 GCA_944384375.1 uncultured Clostridia bacterium
ACATAGTACGTAGAACCTTCATTTATACACATAAATTCATAAGTTAATGTTTCGCCTACATAATCATTAGGAATTATTGCAAGTTTGCAAGTACGCACGTCCATATCATCAGTTAAAGCCTGCCTTGCTGTTATTTCGTCAATTACAGGTGAAAGATTTGTTCTTTCTACGTGGTTATATGCCCAACTTTGCGCTTCCCAACCTACTATATCTCCGCTATCTTGTGCAATTTTTACTTTTATTAAATCTGGGTAAATAATTACGTCATTTATTACAGGAGTTAAGTTTACATATACAAAACCATTACTTGCAGTACTCCAAACGGCTTGCATATCTTCAAATCCTAGATTTTGCGCAAAGTTTGACGCAATTGTACGGCATTCGTCTTCACTCTTTGTACTCTCGCCCGCTTCATAACTGCCGTTAAATTGTATTAAAATTCCATCTCTTTTGGTCACTTGCGCATAAAAACTTTTATCACCTGACGCGAGTCTAAAGTTATAAGTGTCAAAATGCCCGCCTGTTGATTCACCTGTTGACGTGATTTCATAATCTAGGAACCATTCTTTCACCCTATTTAACGCTTCTTCCGCATTAATTTCGTTTTCACTAAGCCCTTTTATTTCCTTGTTTGTAGTAGATTCACTAAAAGGACCGTCATAAATTAATTGCGGATAATCTACAATTTCATTGTGCAAACCACTAAATTCGTCATTAAAATTACTGGTAGTTTCATTAGGGTTGCTGATATTGTCTACTATTGAATACCCACCAGAAATCATAACTGACAAGCGATTTAACTCGTACTTTATATTTAAACTTGCGTTGTGCAATTCGGCAATTTGGTCAAAATCGTCTAAACTTATATCTTCTCCTTCTGCAATATCTTGTTGCAAAATTAAACAAAAACCACTTAATTGATTGATAAAAGTTGTTGTGTCACTGATGGAATTATGTTCAATAGGTAATGTAGCAATATTATCTTGTGCCGAATTCGCTAAGGCTATAGTGCTAGCCAAATATTTTTCTTGCATACCACTATCGGTACTTACCTTTAATTTACCCAAATTTGACTCAATATTATTAATATTATCGGTCAATTCGTAAAAATTTCGTTGATAAACATATTCAAGTTGTGTTTTATAATTTCCCAAAGTATTCATTGTAGTTCCCAAACTAATACCAGTCCAAGTAATAGCGCCAGCAACTACTATGGCGCCTAAAATTGACGCAGTAATAATCCAACCTTTTCTTTTCATTCTTTCCTCCTTTATAACGCAAAGTTATGCTTTCCAATTGTTACGACAATTTGTCTTGACCAAATCCAACTACTAGTCGCGGTACTCGGGTTATAGTAATACAAGCAACCGTAAGTCGGGTCCCAGCCATTCAAGGCATCACGTGCAGCATTATATGCTGTTTGGTTAGGTTCCATATTTATTTGCCCATCCGCAACACATGTAAACGCATAAGGTTGATAAATCACTCCATAAATTGTGTTAGGAAACTTACTACTCTCTACACGATTTAAAATTACCGCACCAACTGCAACTTGCCCTTCGTATGGTTCTCCACGCGCTTCCGCATAGATACATTTTGCAAGTAAATATAAGTCATTGCTACTTTGACTACTTAGACTCATACCTAAGGCCGCAGCCGTTTGACTACCCACAATTCCATCAACTTGCAAGCCGTTATTCTGCTGGAAATACCTTACAGCGGCCTTGGTTTTAGACCCATAAATTCCGTCAACCTCTCCCGTATAGTACCCCCAATTCTTTAATTTTGTTTGAATTGTTTTTATTTGTGATGTGGTTAGACCTGTAGCAACAACTTCTTCCTCAATAAACTGATTAGGAATAAAAACACCAGCAAGCCCCACCCCCACAATTGCAAACAAGCAACAACAAAGCGCTAAACCTTTTAATAAAGTTTTATTCATTTTAACCTCCAAAAAATTGTTTGATAATCTCTAAAATTTTAGAGCGATAAACAATATTGTCTGAACCGTCATCACTAGAAGCAACAAAACATAATGGCGGATAAACCACACACCACCAGTTATTGCCTTCTGCGCTGCCCAGTTCCACAATTAAACTATCATATTCCCCACTTTCCAAAACCACATCGTCATAACACCTTGTAGGGAATGTTTCGCTCGTCAATTTAGCCTTTGCCCCATAAGTATAACCTTCTTCTTGCAAAACTAAACTAGCAATATTTGAAATTTCATCTAAATTTTGCGAAACTAACTCCATCGCTCGCTCTTTTGTAGTTGCTTCGGCTAAAATAGGTGTTAAATATTCTACTAATTTATCTTTTACTTTATACTTTACTTCCTGGTCATAAACTTCATTGCTATTTGCTCTAATATGTATTCTTAAAAAATCAGACGCACTTAAATTAGTCTCACTACCCAAATTTAGACTCAATACACCACCTAATATTGCTACGCAAATTAAAATCGCTATTATTATTTTTTTCACTTTTTCACCTCTATTTAAATATTAGCCCAAAAATTTATTTTTAAACAAACTATATTTAAAAATAATAAAAAATAGGTACTATGCATATGCATAATACCTAAAATTTTGCGTAAAAATCGTTAATTTTTATAAATTATAAATGTTTTTGTCTATAAACCACTATTCTTTGTGGAGTCGTTATAGGGAATTGCAACTCTGGATTTTGTTGCATAATTAAGTCCCCTGAGACGAGTAGATGTTTACTTACTTCCCACAAGTCTTGTGCTTCTGGAATTATATATAAGCCTAGCGCAGTATTGTTTTGCGGTCTTTTCTCCCCTAGCGTAATATTTTGTAGCGTAACGCCGTTTTCATTATTTACAGTAGTAATGGATATTGTTAAATCGGCTAAAATATCAATTTCTTTTGATTTTTTATTGCGGGCTTCTACGTCTTTTGGTAAAATGTTAATTACAAAATTCATATTATCTAGTAAATTATCGCGTTTTACTACAATATTAAACGGAACTTCGGCAAAAACTGATTGTACAGAGCCATCGTCATCATCAAGTTTATAAATCACGTTACACGTTAGTACTCCTTGTAAATTTAGTCCTTCATCTATTCTATCCACCTTTTGTAAAACTACATTTCCTGAACAAACGGCTAAAATTTTATCTATTCTAGGCGAGTCTTCACCTAAGACGATGCTACCGTCAATTTTATCATAAACTAAATCAACACTTACTCTTTGTTGAGTAAAACTTGAATATTCAGTGTTTAAAATATAGTTTGGACAAAAAGCATCTACTACCGCACTACAAGTTTTGTTTTGCCGTACAAAAATGTTAGTTTTTATATCATTTTTTAATAAAACAGTACCTTTTGAACTATTTAACTCGCCTTGAACCTCAAAACTTGATTGACAAATCTGTAAGTTTGCATCTACTAAATCAGCGTTTGTTATATTGTTTGCAAGTAATTCGTGTGAAAAGTCTTGAATATACTTTTGATTTTTTAGTTTTGGTTCTTCATCAGCAGTTAGGTAAATAAGGTTGCAGTATAATTCCCCACTTAGTGAGACTAAATCATTTCCCGCTTCTATTTTGTTTAACACAACCTGACTGTCCACACCTAAAATTTTTGAAACAGAGTTAGGCAAGTCTAATTCCATATCTAAATCAAAATTTTGCGAAGCACTGGCAACTAAATCAGTATATTGAATTTCGTCAGTTTTTTGTTCAGCCAAATCTGAAACTTTTTCAATAACCTTAAATTTTTCACTTGATACTAAAATAGGTTTTACTCCTATTTTACATGTAAAAGTTACCGCCTGCTCTGATGCTTGAATACTGCCGATATTGTCTAGTGTGGCAGTTGCAAAAATTTCGCTCTCTGGTGTAATTTCGCTATTCATAATGTGAATAGTAAAATTATTAGCACTTTCAATACTATCAAAGTCGCCATTTGTCGTCTCAACTAAAACCTTGCAATGTACTTTACCGTCAATTTGCACACTGCCATTATTAGATGTTAGATTATCTACGCAAGGTCTAGCAGTTATTGAAATAACCCTAGAAATAACTACTTCGTTACCAGTCACCGTCATAACCACAGGAACACTTTCTTGATTAAGTATTTTTGTGAATTTTACTTCCAAATCTTTTGATACAGGTTCAAATGCCATACCCGTCCTCCCAAATTAATATTGATATAATTTATTAAATGGGAAAACAAAATATAACTATTTTTACTTTTTTGCTTCAATTTTTACATCGCCACACAAAACATCGCTAAAACTATAACTCAGTTTATCTTGTCCGCTATTGTCTGCCAGACGAACTACAAACACACTTTTGTAAATATCTTCTAGCACACCTTCGTAATGTGCCATTCTTTTTCTTCCCTTGTTGACTTCCATTTGAATATTTTTTCCTTTTAAATTCATAATTTCGGCTTTTACACTTTCTAAATCTAATATTGGCTTGCGCATAGAAAACTCCCTTTTTAAGAAGAATTATGCACAAAACTACATTTTTTAAACTCTGCATTTCTAAAATAAAAGCACTCTATAAATGAACTGCACCTCCAAAAGTGTCTAACTTTTGGGGTGCAGTTCATTTTGGGGTTCACCCCAAAATGTAGAATGCTTGTAAATTTAAATTTTTTAAATATATTTTTTTAATGTTCTAAACCCAAAAAGTTAAATTATAGATTCAACAATAGTTTGGTTTTGTTTAATGAGTTTGTCCATTGTCTTAATAATATTAGGCAGCGTGAGATTAAATTTTTTGTATAAATCTGCTCTTGTTCCACTCTCTCCAAAGTCATCAACTCCTAAAACCATACCGTCTAATCCTACTATTTTATACCAACCGCTATCCACACCCGCTTCAATGACTAACCTTGCTTTGTTTTTCTTTGGCAAAACGGAATTTTGGTATTTTTTATCTTGTTTTAAGAATAACTCTCTATCAGGCATACTTACTACTCTTATAGACAAGCCGTCACTTTGCATGATTTTTTGTGCCTGCAAGGCTAAATGTACTTCGCTACCTGTGGCAATAATTATGCCGTGAAGCTCCTTTTTGTTACTTTCGTAAGAAATTACATAACCACCTAACTCAGCACCTTCAATACTAGAATTCTGCAAAACTGGAGTTTTATATTTATTCAAAAACAACAAGGTAGGAGCATCATTTTTTAGTGCAAGTCTAAAACCTGCTACTGTTTCTTTTGCATCACAAGGACGAAAAACTCGTACGTTTGGCATAATGCGAAAACTCTCAATCTGCTCCACTGGCTGATGAGTGGCTCCGTCTTCCCCTGCTCCTATTGAATCGTGTGTAAAAATATATAACATTTTCAAATTCATTAAGGCTGACATACGAATACCGCTACGCATATAATCGCTGAAAACTGCTAAAGTTGACGCAAAAGGCAAAATTCCACAACCATATAACGCAAGCCCATTGCAAATAGTACTCATAGCGAACTCCCTTACCCCAAAGGCAATGTTTCGGTTGCTATAATTTTCGGGTGAGAAATAACCTTCGTCTTGAATTTGCACCTTCGTACTGCGAGCCACATCGGCGCAACCACCTATTAGATTAGGCATAATTTTGGCTAATTCATTGAGAATAAGGAAACTTGCTTCCCTAGTAGATGTATCTTGCTTAAATTTTACCTTTAAAAGTTGTTTTGCGCAGTCTTCTGCCTTTGATTTGGTTAAATCTCTTGCCTTTAGTGGATGAAATCTAGCAAAACTTGAGTAGTCTTTTAACCATTTTTGGTAAATTTTATCCTTTTCTTTCATTAAATTAGCACAAAAATCTAGTACTTCTTTGCTTACATAATAAGGTTCTGTCGGTAAATCTTGGCTATCTAAAAACTTTTGGAAAGTTTCTTCAGTAAAAGGGTTGCCGTGCACGATTGAATTATCGGCATACACACTACCATAACCTATTGTAGTGTTGCAAATTATCAAAGTAGGCTTACTTTCGCTTTGCTGTGCTGTCTTGATTGCTTGATTAATTTCGTCTAAATTGTTACCGTCCACTAATAAAACTTGCCAGTTTTGCGCTTCAAAACGTGCTTTTACATTTTCATTAAAAGTTAAATCTAATTTGCCGTCTAAAGTGTTTCGGTTGGAATCATATAGCACGATTAACTTGTTTAGTTGATTTTTGCCCGCAAAACTAGACACCTCGTAACTCACACCTTCCATTAAATCGCCATCACCACAAATGCAGTAAGTGTAATTATCAATTAAATTTGCCTTTTCATTATATTTACTAGATAAAAATTTTTCAGCAACGGCTAGCCCTACTGCGTTCCCTAGCCCTTGCCCCAAAGCGCCCGTTGAACAATCTACGCCACAAGTTTTGACACTAGGGTGGCCTTGAGTAGTTGCGCCGAACTGCCTAAAACTTTTTATATCGTCTAAACTTAAAAAACCAAAATGATACAGAACACTATAAAGTAAAGCGCTACCATGCCCCGCACTCAATACAATTCTATCGCGAGATATCCAGTTTGGCTCTTTATTAGTTAATTTAGCATTCAAAAATACGGTATATAGTATGTTTGTCGCCCCTAAAACCATACCCGTATGTCCTGAATGTGCATAATACACTTGCTCTAAACCGATTTTGCGAATAGATTTGATTACTTCTTGCTCTATTTCCAAAATTTACGTCCCCCTTTAAAGATAAAACGGACTGTTTTTTAAGCCCGTTTTTTACTCTCTCGTGAAAGTTTTTTAAAGAATTTGTTAATAACTTTCAACAATTTTTTCACTGCTTTTTCAGCCTTGTATGTGCTACAATTTAGTACAATATCGCTTTTGTCAACGTATAGTTTATCTCTATCGGTAAAGCAAATATCGTTTAATTCCTTATCTATTGTATCGCCTGAAAATTTTGCCCTTATTTCAAAATACTTCGGTGCAATTTGCAAATAAATTACAAAACTAGTGCTAGAGACTATTTTAAAATTTTCATCACTAAACATAGTGGCAGGGTTTAAACTAATTATAGTATTTTCAAAACTTGATACATTACTTACGACCTTGTCTTCGCACTTTTGAATATACTTCTGCCCATCAGAGTTCCCCAAAGTCTCTACAATATGCTCAGCGTCCCCTAATTCAAACTCTACCATTTCATCAATGTCAACATAAAACATTTCCAACTTTTCACTCAAAAGTTTGGCAACGTTTTTTGAATAACTATCCAGTAAACAAATTAATGCTATGTTCGTCTTCATAAAGCACCCCAAATCCTTGTTTACTTAATATATCATTTTTTATAAAAATAATCAATTAAATTAAGAGTAAAATTCAAATTATCTTATAATTGTTTTTACATATTTGTTAGCAGAAGTACACATTTCTTGCAATGTTTCTATTGTTTTTGGTTCGGGAGCCGAAGTTAGAAAGTCTGGTTTGCGGTACTGTTGCAAAATATAAATAGGGGCGCCTGTGATATTTTGAGCAATTTCTACAATATCGGCGTTAGTTAATTCGGGTACAACGGTCGTGCGAAACTCGTAATTTACTTTCCCGCTAAGCAAAATTTCAATAGATTTATCAATTTTATCCAAATCATTAGTACTGCATACTGTTTTTGCTAGGTTTTTAGCGGTATTTTTTAAATCCATCGCCACATAATCAATTAGTTTTTTGTCTATTAAATGTTGCAATAAATTGGGGTTAGTGCCGTTAGTATCTAATTTTACGTCAAAGCCCAAATCTTTAATCTTTGATATAAACTCAGGTAAATCGGGGTGAATAGTCGGTTCGCCACCGCAAACAACTACTCCATCAATAAAACCTACCCGCTCCCGTAAGAAGTTAAAAAATTCGTCAGTTTTATCTACTTCGCTATTCAAAATGCCTTTATTTTGACAATACCAACAATTCCAGTTGCAACCATTTGTAAAGACTACACTAGCAATATGCCCAGGGAAATCTATTAATGAATTTTTTAGAAAACTACAAATTTTCATTTTAATAAGAGCCTGCGCTTAT
This sequence comes from uncultured Clostridia bacterium, assembly GCA_944384375.1. Classification (GTDB taxonomy): domain Bacteria; phylum Bacillota; class Clostridia; order Christensenellales; family UBA1242; genus UBA7867. The sequence goes on from CALWTE010000019.1 coordinate 7,996, forward strand.
TCCCTTTTTCTCTCTGTTTAATTGCTCTAACTCGTCCATGTCCAAAAGTTGCTCTGGCTTAATTACGAATTTTTTGCGGTCCATATATTCGGCTTGCTTTGATTTATTAAAGTCTTTTACACAACGGAAATAACCTACTACCCTAGACCAAACTTCGGCAGATTGATGGCAGTGCGGACATTCAAAGTGTTCCCCCGCGATGTAACCATGTGTAGGGCAAACGCTAAATGTAGGTGTTATACTGATATATGGCATCTTACTATTCGCAAAAATCTTCTTTATTAGAGATTTACATACTTCCCTATCGTTAATCTTTTCACCTAAGTATAAATGCAGTACTGTACCGCCCGTGTACATAGATTGCAATTCGTCTTGCAACCTAACGACTTCAAAAATGTCGTCAGTGTAGCCTACTGGAATTTGGGTGGAGTTAGTGTAGTATGGCTCTTTGTCTCCACTTGTGATTATATCAGGGAAACGAACCTTGTCAAGGCGCGCAAGTCTAGCAGACACGCCTTCGGCTGGAGTTGCCTCTAGGTTGTACTGGTTCCCTGTTTCTTCTTGAAATTCCACCATCTTCTTACGCAATAATTCCATAATTTCAATAGCAAATTCTTGCCCTTCTGGAGTGGTGATGTCCTTGCCTAAAAGGTTAATCAAGGCTTCATTCATACCGTTTACACCGATTGTGGCAAAGTGGTTTGCCCAGTACTGTCCAGAACGCTCTTTCACTGGCTTTAAGTAAAATGCAGAATATGGGTATAAACCGTTGTCCGTTTGTTTTTCAATCATTTTACGCTTAATTTCAAGACTGGTTTTTGCAATTTCGGTGAGTTTGAGTAAACGCTCTTTAAATTCTTCCTTAGTTTTAGACAAATATCCTATTCTAGGTAGGTTGATTGTAACCACACCTATTGAACCAGTCAGCGGGTTTGAACCAAACAAGCCCCCACCGCGTTTCCTTAACTCACTCAAATCAAGACGTAACCTACAGCACATAGATAGAGCATCTTCAGGACTTAACTCACTATTTATATAGTTAGCAAAATAAGGAATACCGTATTTGCAAGTAATGTCCATAATCGCGTTTACAACAGGGCTGTCCCAGTCAAGTTCTTTAGTAACATTGATTGTAGGAATCGGGAATGTAAAAATTCTGCCGTTTGCATCACCTTTGGAAAGCACTTCGCATAATGCAAGATTAAACATATCCATTTCTTTTTGGAATTCGCCATAAGTCTTGTCTTGTGGCTCGCCACCTATGATTACAGGTCTATCTTTTAGGAGTGAATGTACCTTTATATCTAATGTAATATTGCTAAAAGGACATTGAAAGCCCACACGAGTAGCAACATTCATATTGAAAATAAAGCCTTGCAAAATCTGCACAACGTCTTCATAACTTAAGTTATCATAGTAGATAAAAGGTGCACAATATGTATCAAAACTGCTCCACGCCTGAGCCCCTGCACTCTCGCCTTGCAAGGTAAAAGTGGCATTAACCACTTGCCCTAAGAAACTGCGCAAGTGCTTTGCTGGTTTAGACGAAATCTTTCCTTCTACCCCTGTAAAGCCCAAAGTAAGTAACTGCGCCAAATCCCAGCCCACGCAATAACTGCCGAAAAAGCCTAAGTCGTGAATATGCAAGTCTCCGCTAAGGTGTGCTTCCCTAACATTCACAGGGTAAACTTCGTTTAGCCAGTAATTTTTGGTAAATTCTTCCCTAACAAAGTTGTTTAGCCCCGCAACAGAACGTTGCATATTCGCATTTTCCTTTGTGGACCAGTCGGTATCGTCTATATATTTGTCAAACAAATCAATAGTTGCGCCGATTAGTGCATTTTTTTCGCGGGCAGTTTTACGCTTTTCTCTATACAGAATAAAGGCTTTTGCTGTCTGCGAATGTCTATTGTCTATCAAGACATACTCCACTGCGTCTTGAATCTGCTCAACGGTAGGGATACTTTCCTTGCCTAGACGTTTGTCTAATAACTCTGCAACTTCCTTCGCTAACTCTAGTGAAGTCGCATAGTCGCTACCATTACAAGCCACGGCAGCCTTGTAAATAGCCTTTGCAATTTTTTCTAAATCAAATTCTTGATAAGTGCCGTCTCTTTTTAAAACTTGTCCGCTCAATTTCATTTTTCTCCTTTGTTTTTAAATTACACTTTAATTATATAAAACACAATATCTTGTGTCAAACATTATTAATTAAATACTATATATAGTGTTTAAGTTTGTACCTTATGCACAAAAAGGCTCACAGAAAAACAATTTATAAAAATACAAAATTATAAATAAAAAACTACACTTTACGCATAGTTTCATACTAAATAAAGGCAAGTAAAACTTATAAATATAAAGAAAAAACTGCATTTTTTTGCAAAACACAGTTTTCCACAATTTTTTCCACATCTAAATTTTACTTTTTCTTTTTAACAGATTTAAGCACACTCGGTACAATTATTAAGAATACTATACCAGCGAAAACTATAATTGCAACAACTATATGCCACCAACGCAAATCTGTAACTGTTACTTCCCCATTTGTCGTAATACCTACTACATAAGAAAATTCTGGCTCGGTTACTTGTGAAACGTCAGTGCTTGTATTCAAAATATTGTTGTTTGCAGAATTTAAATTTACTAGTAAACTATTTAAATCGTTATTATTTACGGTGTTTTCGCTATCCGTGTTTGTGGTATTCTCGCTATCTGTATTTGTTGTTTCGTCCGATTGATAATCTAGCGCGACACAAATATCACCGTTATTATTAGTTGTAAAAATACAATTAATTGCAACGCCTGCATCTACAAAACGTTGAATAGTGTCGTCGGCTGGGTGGCCGTATGTTTCACCATTATCGCAAGAACAAATAACCACTTCGGGCTTTAAAATGTCTAGCAAAGCACTACTACTACTCGTACTACTGCCGTGGTGCCCTGCATCCATAATATCTACGTCAGGCAATTCGTTACGGTATTGTGCAATAATTTGTTGCTCTAGTTCGGCTTCTGTATCGCCCGTAAAGCAATATGTCACGTCTTTATATTCTAGAATTATAAAGGCAGAATAGTTATTCCAGTCTGTATATAAATGTTGAGCATCAATAGGCGCATAAAAGGTAAATGTATAAACTTCGTCTTCGCTTACTCCAGGCTCGCCCGCATTTGTAATTGTGTCAAGTTGGAAAGTAAATAGCACTTCAGAGTCACCGCCATTTTCTTCCGCTTCGTTATACATTGCTATCAAAGTGTCGCCGTAAGATGCTACACTTTCTGTTTTAACATTATACCCATTATAAACTCTATCGCCGTTTTGGTCTAAGGTATTGCGGTAATCGTCTTGAGTAACATAAGCCGCTCCCACTGAATTTGCCCTTTGTTCTTCGGCTTCCGCAAGGGCAATATCTTCGGCACTTGCAGTATTCATATCTTCTTCGTCAATACCAAAATAAACATTTGGTCTGTACATTTTTGTTACTTCAAAATTTTCCAAAATAGCTTCCATAAAGGAAAAGTGGTCATAATCAGGGTGCGTCATAATTAAATAGTCAATGGTGGGATTTTCGCTATCCACTAAGTAATTACGAATTTTGCTAACTACATTTTCATCACTTGCCGCTGGATAGTCTGATTTATTGTGGTAATCAAGCACTGTACCAGCATCAATAATCATATTTTTGCCGTCTGGCAAATTAATTAAAATACAATCACCTTGCAACACGTTAATATAATTAATGTTTAGTGTACTATTTTCCCTAGCGTCAGTTACCGCGGTAATTACACCATCACGCTCAAAAGTTGAATTAATTTTGTTTTCAAAATAGTCGCTAAATGGTAGAGTAACTAGTGCTAAAATGGTAATTATAACAAAAATTGCAGTACACCATTTGTATGTTTTTGCGTTACTATACGCTTTTTTAATTTTGCTTTTATCCGATTTGGATAATTCTTTATCCGCCTTACCTGTAGCAATCTTTTTTGCTTTTTCTGCGGCTTCTTTTGCTTCTTTCCTTGCTTTGTTATAAGCGTCCCAAGACATAATTTACCCCCTATTTTTTATTCTTGTTTTATTCTTGTGTCTTTTTCTCTCGCGCAATTTGTTTTGCACGTTTTTGCATTGTCTTTAACCTACGCACTGTTTCCTTGATATTCTCGTCTGGTACACGCATACCTAGAACTTTTAGAATATTTGGCATTTCTTCCTTTGCTGTCTCGTACCCTATTCTAATCATATCTTCCACGCCTTCTAGTTTGCGCTGGTCAAAATCGGACAAATCAACCTTTAGCACGTAGTCCGAATGCACATACCCTTTTACTGAGTTTGATTTCATCATTATACGCAGGGCGGCTTTGAGCAGTTCTAGGTACTTTGTGCTTTCCGTACCATAACCACGTGTTGGATTAATATCAATAGTTAGTACGATATCTGCACCCATTTCACGCACTACGTCTGCGGGAATATTATTCTGCAAACCGCCGTCATAAAACCTATATGGCGGGTACTCAACTGGGTTAAAGATACCAGGCACGGCACAAGAACTAGCAATTGCTTTATTGAGTTTGCCTTTCTTTAAGTGAATTTCCTGCCCCGAAATAATATCAACAGCCACTGCGGTAAATGGAATTTTTAAATCTTCAAAACTTCGCCCTTCTAGTGCATCATCAATGACCGCTTCTAGTTTTTCAGTTTTATTGGGCATAAAAGCGATTTTGCTAGTTAAAATATCTTTTTCTCTTAGACGTTTAGCAATTTCCGTCATTCTATCAATAGGAACACCAGCACAGTATGCTGCACCCATAAAAGAACCGATTGAAGTGCCTGCTACATAATCAAAATGCAAGCCCGCTTCTTCAAAAGCCTTAAATATGCCGATGTAGGCAACTCCCCTAGTACCGCCCCCGCTAAGTGCCAAACCTAATTTTAAGGGATGCAGTACTTCTTGCATAGGCGCCTTTTCCACTTTTTTGGTAAAAGGCTTTTTAAATAAGTTTTTAAACCAACTATTTAAACTCATACTCTACCCTTTTTCTTGATTTTTAATTAATATATGAATTCGTCTATATAATTTTATCAAAAATATTAAAAAAGTGCAATAATTTAAGACACATTATTAAAAAGAAAAACGGCATATTACTTGCTTTAAAATAAAAATCACACGTAAAATAAAAAAGTAAACAATATTTTCAATAAAACAGACAAATATTCAGCAATTTTAAAACGTAACCCAGCCGTGATTTATAAATAACCGTAATGATTAATAATAACACAAGGAGCAAGGCAACTGAAAGTTAATCTATAATGAGTTATAGTATAGCGCCGTGATTTTATTTTAACAATATAAAAACAGCCCTAATGGTTAGGACTGTTTTTGGTAACTAATTAATTAACTTCTTTTTTAAGTCTTTCTATTGCTGCTTTAACTTCTTCAATGTCATCGTGAATTTGTTTGTTTTGCTCTACTAAGATTTGATTTGTCTTTTCCAAAATTGGGAAGCGGTCTTTGTTTTGTTCCATAACTTCTTCACAATGTTGAACAGACAATCTTAACCCGTCTAGCAAGTCCAAATCTTCGCTTAACTTCTTTGCTTTTTCTTCATCAATATCCACGTAATTATTTACACCATATAGCATAACTTTCTTACGTGCGACAATTGCTTCACGTCTACGTAACTTCTCTTGATCACGTTTTAAGTTACGTTGTACACGTGCTAATGGGTTATATTCCTTACGGTTACCCCTTAAATCACGTTCGTTGATTTTCAATCTTTCTTGCAATTTAGCCAAACGCTCTTCTAGTGCGTCAATTGGGAAATACTCGTAAACATTGATAATTTCCTTCTTTGGCTCTACTACAGGAATGATTTCTTGTGAATCAGCGTCTTCATTAGATGTCTCTTGTTCTTCTTGAGTAGTAACAACGGTTTCAACAGGAACGATTGCTTGATTTACTGTCTCGGTAGTTTCAGTGGTCTCATTGTTTGTTTCAGTAGTTTCAGCACTTGTTTCTGTCGTATCAAAGTCAGGCATAACGAAGTCTTCAGCAGACTTAGTTTGCGGTTCTTCTACTACTTCAGGTTCAACAGATTCTGTAAATTCTACAGGTTGACTTGCTTCGTACTGAGTAACTGATTCAGAATTGATTTCGTTAATCATATCGTCAAAGTTAAACTCAGGCTCTGTTGAAACTGGAGTAGGTTCACTCTTAGGTTCGTCTTCAAACAATGAATCAAAGTCGTCAAAGTCGTCAAACTCTTGCTTGCGACGTTCAATAGATTGTTGACGTTCGTTTTCTAAATCCCTTTCTTTTGCCAAACGCAACTCTTCTTCTTCGTCAAAAGTAGACTTTTTGTTTAAGAGTTCCATTTGTTCGCGTCTTGCTGCTTCTTCGTCCCATGTTTGTTTAGGTTGTTCCGTTGTTTGTTGGTTATCAAGAACTGTTGGGCGGTCATAACTTTCCTCCGCATCTTTGACAACTGGTCTTTCTGAATTTTTGTCGCCATTTTTATTGCGGAAGAAAATTGAGCCCTTACGATTAGTAATAGACAATACTAAATCCACAAGTAAAATCAAGATAAACGCAACTGCCGCTATTAAAGCAATAATAGCCAAAACATTTAAGATTGCTTGTGTTACTTCCATTTTTCATTTGCTCCTATTTAGATTTTGTGTTTAACACTGGTGGAAGCGATGGGAGTTGAACCCACGTCCAAACGGTATAACTCTACCCTTCTACACATTTAGTTTGTTTTTGATTTAATGCAGATAGGCTAAACAAACAAACCTATTCTACACGAACTCGCAAAAATTAACTCTAAACAGCGAAGTCTATTTAGGCGTGGCTATTGTTTTGGGTTGTAGCCCCTAGTAGCACTCACAAAGCCATCAAGTGCAGTAGGAACTGTCCGTACTAAATTCTTCCGAACGGGTTTAAGCGTATGCTGCTACACCGTAGTTAGCAGGCATTACGTTTAAGTTTGCTTTGTTTTCAGCATTTAAATTTAGGTTTCGTTGTTAATGCAGACGAACCTGCAATGTGCAAGATAAAGTTACTAATCCATCTGTCAAGACCAGTACGCCCCCAAATTAAGATTTACATTCTAGCACTTTTCAACTCGCGCGCCATATCACGTTTTGTATCGCGCTCTTTAATAGATTTACGTTTGTCATACAACTTTTTACCTTTACAAACGGCAATTTCTACTTTTACAAGTGAGCGGTCAAAAAACAATTTTAGCGGTACAATAGTCAAGCCTTTTTGGCTAACTGCTGACTGTAGTTTTAAAATTTCCGATTTGTTTAGCAGAAGTTTACGAGTCCTACGCTCATCGGGAGCAAAATTCCCTGCCCCTTGATAAGTTTTTACGTACATATTAATAATATACGCCTCACCATTGCGAATTACTACATAAGAATCGTTAATACTTACCTTGTTTGCCCTAATTGATTTAACTTCTGCACCTTCTAGGCTAAGCCCTGCGGTAAACCTTTCAAGAACGAAATACTCAAAGGTGGCACGTTTGTTAGTAGCAATAACTTTCATTCCTACGTCTCCAATTATATCACATTTTATATATTTTTCAATACCTTTTTTGAAAAAAACGGCATTTTTTTAGAAAAAACACGAAAAAACCTAACTTGTAGGCTTATCTTCTAACATTTTAAAGTCAATTTGTCTGCGACGTAAATTTACACTTACGACTTCTACTTTTACTTTCTGCCCTAATTGATAGTCGTGCTTTGTACCCGCTAATTTAAATAATTTTTCTAGCAAAACATAATTATCAGTAGGCAAGTTTTCTAGTGAACACATACCTTCTACGGTATTAGGCAATGCCACGAAAACGCCAAAGTTTGTACACCCTGTAACCACACCTTCGTAAACTTCGCCGATGTGATTTTGCATATAATCTGCCTTTTTCAAGTCTTCCACTTCTCTTTCAGCGACTTCGGCTAGTTTTTCGCGTTCGCTAGTATCAAGGGCTGCCTGCTCGGCAAACTCTGCGTAAAACTCCATTTCTTTCTTGTCTTTATTACGCAAATAGAACTTTTTAATCATTCGGTGGATAAATAAGTCGGGATAACGCCTAATAGGTGAAGTGAAATGGCAATAATCAACGGCAGCAATACCAAAATGCCCTAAATCTTTGGTGGCATATCTTGCTTTTTGCAAACTACGCAGCATTACTGAGTTTATTAAAGACTCGCAAGGCTGACCTTCTACGCGTTTTAGTAAGTTTTGCAATTCTTTTGGCGTAACTTTGTCTGGGTTGTCCCCTACTTTATAGCCAAATTGCCCTGCAAACTGGAAGAAATCAAACATTTTCTGCCCGTCGGGTTGCTCATGCACACGATAAAGGAAAGGAATTTTTTCCTTATTGCAAGCGGCAGCCACAGTTTCATTTGCAATCAACATAAATGATTCAATCAGTAAGTGGGCTTCATTTCTCTCGTGCAATTTTACGTCTATTACGTGGCCAGCGCTGTCCATTTCAAATTCACATTCTGGCAAATCAAATTCCAAAGCACCGCGTTTTTGTCTAGTTTTTAGTAAAATTCTATGCAACTTTTGCATTGTTTTGAACTTATCCACTAAGTACGCGTACTTTTTACACGTTTCGGCATCGTCATTTAAGATTGCAAAAACGTCTGTATAAGTCATTTGCTCACGTGATTTTATAATACCTTCTACAATTTCGTAATCGTAAACCTTGCCGTCTGCATCAATTTCCATAAGCACAGACAAGGTTAGCCTATCTACCTTAGGGTTAAGAGAACAAATACCATTACTCAACTCTTTAGGTAACATAGGATAAACTTCGTCAGGGAAATAAACACTCGTACCCCTTTTGTATGCTTCCTGGTCTAGTGGTGAATTTGGTTTTACGTAATGCGATACATCAGCAATATGCACGCCCAAAGAAAAATGTCCGTCTGGGTGCTCTTCAATGCTTACCGCATCATCAATGTCGCGAGTATCTTCGCCGTCAATAGTTACTATATCTAAGTCCCTAAAATCACGCCTACCCGCCATTTCCTTCTCACTAACTTTCTGTGGAATACCGCGGGCTTCTGCCAGTACTTCAGGCTCAAACTCTGCGTAAAGATTATTTTCACGAATAATTGCCAGCATTTCAATCTTAGGGTCGCCATTTAGCCCCAGCACTTCGGTAATGTTGCCTTGTGGGTTCTTGTCGCCCGAGTTATAACGAGTAATTCGGCAAACCACTTTGTCGTCTTGTTTGGCTCTAAATTTCTTGTGATTGCGCACAAGAATGTCTTTAAACATTCTAGTATCATCAGGTTTTACAAATGCAAGTCTGTCATTGACAATATCAAGAGTACCCACAATATTTTTATTGTTGCGCTCTACAATTTTTACCACTTCGCCTTCCATTTTGTCGTCCACTTTGCGAGATTTAACAAGAACAATATCTTGATGCAAGGCGTTTTTAAGTGCAGTGGGCGGAATAAAGACGTCAGGGGTGTCGCCTTCGTCTAAAAATTTACAAAAGGCAAAACCACGTGAATTGCCTATTAGTATACCCTTTCTCAACCCCAGTACTTCGGGAAGGGCTAACTTGTCGCTCCCTTCTACCACCAAATCGCCGTTTAATACCATTTGCCCTATTTCGCTATATGCTGTGGTAAAGTCCATACCTAGTCCATTACTTACTGCCCTAGCGATGTCTGCACGGTTGCGAAAATTTAAGTTGTTTTCTTTTATAAAATCAATTATTTCTTGCATTTTTTCTCCTAATTTCTTAAAATAACGAAAAAGAGAGAAAGTCTCCCTTCTCCCCTTATAAAACTATGCACTTGTACTTGCTGCACTTGGATTGTAGATAAGCGTCAAGACGAAGAAAAGTATTGCCGCGATAACAATAGAAATCGCTATCCATGCTGTTGCTTTCTTCATTCTACCTTCACGAGTAGAACCCTTGTTGTGTGAATAATAGGTATCTGTCTGCCCTGTAATACCAGTCAAGCCACCTTGCGAATTGCTAGGTTGCAATAAAACAAGTATTGTAATTACAATAGCAGCAACAGCGATATAGCCTATTAATATTCCCCTAATTATAGGGAAAGAAGTGGTTACCCATGTAGGCAAACCTGTCGCCATTAAACTAAAAATATCCATGTATTAGTCCTCCAAAATAGCCAAAAATTCAAATAAGTAGCAACATTATAACACAAAATAAAAGCATTTTCAAGTAAAATAAATAAATTTATCAATCAATAAAAGACGGCAAAAAAGATTGCTACACCAAAAAAGATAATACTAAACCCAAAACAAACCCATTTTATAGGTCTGTCGGTGTGGTTTTTGCCTACATTGATGGAACGTGCCAGCAAAAAGAAGCATATAATTAAGGCTACCATTATAATTATTCCACGAATGGACGGGCTCAAACTCCTAGCCCAGTTTATGACTGTATCAAATACATTTGCTAAAAGTGCTATCATTAGTCTTCTTCATCTTCCTTTATAATACTATGTCCTGTCATTTCGGCAGGTTTATATAGTCCTAATAAGTCTAGCACAGTAGGAGCAAAGCAGTCAAGAGCAAAATTACCTTTTTTTAGTTCAATCGTCTTATCAGTTATAATAAAAGGAACGGGATTTAGCGTATGTGTGGTATTTTTGCCATTTGAAGTACGCATATCTTCAATATTGCCATGGTCGCCTGTAATTATACAAGTATAGCCATAAAGTAGGGCTTGCGTAACCACTTTTTCTAACGCTCTATCAACATATCCCAAAGTCTCTACACAGGCATCAAAATTGCCCGTATGTCCTATCATATCGCAGTTACTAAAATTAATTAAGATAAAATCAAAAGTCTTCTTTGCAATTTCTTCTACTGCTATATTTGCAATTTCGGGCGCACGCATACTAGGATAATCGGCAAAGTTATCTACAAACTTACTCTCCACTAGCATTCGTTTTTCACCCTTAAATGGTTTTTCAATTCCGCCATTAAAGTAATATGTAACGTGTGCATATTTTGTGGTTTCGGCAAGTTTAAGTTGTTTATAACCCGTTTTGCTTAATCTCTCAGACAAGGTATTTTGCGGGATATTTGGCCCGAATAAATACGGTAAATTTGTTTGATTTTCGTCATACATACACATAGCAGTAACGTTTATTTTAGGAAAATTACGTCTAGGGAAGCATAAGAAATTTTTTGATGCAAAAGCATTTGAAATTTGGCGCATACGGTCGGGGCGGAAGTTGAAGAAGAATAATTCGTCGCCGTCTTTCATACCCTGATAACCACCGATTACAAATGGTGGCATAAACTCGTCGCTTACATTCCTATCATATGTCTTTTTAAATGCGTCGTAAATGGCGTTTGCACGCGTGCCGACAGCAGAAACCATTAAATCAAACGCTGTTTGCGTCCTATTCCAACGTTCTTCCCTGTCCATAGCGTAAAATCTGCCCACTATTGTAGCAATAGAGCCTACGCCTAGTTTGCCCAAATGCGACTCAATTTCTTGTACAAAACGCATTCCGCTATTTGGCTTTGTATCTCTGCCGTCAGTAAAACAATGTACTTTTATGTCTTTTACGCCGACTTCTGCACAGTGCGAAAGTATAAATTTTAGATGTTCAATACTACTATGCACACCACCATTTGAAACAAGCCCTGCGATGTGTAGCGTTTTATTTTGCGTAACCACTCGTTCAAGCATTTCGTCTAAGACTTTATTTTTTACAAAAGTGCCGTCATTTATAGCATTATTAATACGCATAAAGTCTTGATATACTACCCTGCCTGCGCCTAAGTTAATATGCCCAACTTCACTATTCCCCATTTGTCCTTTTGGCAAGCCAACATATTCTTCACTAGCGTGAATTTCGGTATTTGGGAATTCTTTTAGTAAAGTATTGTAAAAAGGCATTTGGGCGACTTTTACTGGGTTACCTTCTTTTTCGTTACGGCAACCAAACCCGTCTAAAACAATACCGATTACAGGTCTATTAGATTTCACTACTTTTCACCCCCTTGTATCATATTTTTTGCGATACTCATAAACTTTTCTGCATTTTGGCTCGCTCCGCCTACAAGAAATCCATCTACACTAGGCAATTTCGCTAAACTTAACGAATTTTCAGGACTTACGCTACCACCGTACAGCACGATTGCGGGATAGTTTTGCCCCATAATTTTATGCATTTCTTGCTTTATATAGTCACAAATTTCAGCGACTATTTCTTCACTTGCTACTTTCCCCGTGCCTATTGCCCAAACAGGTTCGTAGGCAATTATAATTTGCTTGAATTTATCTACATTATCAAGGTTACCTGCAAGTTGACTGCTTAAAACTTGTTTGGTCTCTTGCTTTTCGTACTGCTTTAAGGTTTCACCCACGCACAATATCGGCAAAATGTCGTATTCTTGCAAACGTTTAATTTTTTCGCTAACTTGAGTATTTGTTTCGTTGAAATACCCCCTGCGTTCGCTATGCCCTACAATGCAAAAATCTAAGTCCAAATCCCTTAGCATATTTGCTGAAATTTCGCCCGTATAAGCACCCTTTTGGTATTCGCTCACATTTTGCACACCTAATAGCATATTTTTGTGCAATTTTTCACACGCGCCCACATACACACTAGGCACAGCAACGCCGACATAAATATTACTAGGCAATTTTACTTTGCTTTGCCTTGTGAATGCCTTTATTTCGGCTAGGGACATATTCATTTTCCAGTTACCGAACAAATACTTCATTTCTCTCTCCTTAATTTTTATTTGCTATACAATCTAGCCCAGGCAGTGAGCCACTCTCTAACAATTGCAATGCTGCCCCGCCCCCTGTTGAAATATGATTAATTTTGTCTTGCAATTTTAATTGTTCAATACATTTAGCGCTATCGCCACCGCCGACTATTGTAAATGCCTTTGCGTCTGCCAGTGCTTTTGCTACTTCGTTAGTACCTTTTGCAAATTTTTGGAATTCTGCCACACCCAAAGGCCCATTCCAAAATACCGTTTTTGCCTTTGAAATGTAATATTTAAACAATCTAATTGATGCAGGCCCTATATCCATACCTATACCAGCACGTGGAAATTTTTTAGTGCTACTTGTGACAGATTCCGCCGAAAAACTAAACTCACCAGCAACGACGTGGTCAATAGGTAAAACTACTTTTACCCCTTGCGTCTTTGCCTTCTCTAACAGCAATCTGGCTAACTGGACTTTGTCTTTTTCTACAATGGAGCGCCCCATATTAAAGCCTTGCGCACGCAAGAAAGTATATGCCATTGCCCCACCTATCAGCACAACATCGGCTACATCAATTAACCTACTAATAAGGGTGATTTTATCCTTTATCTTTGCCCCACCGATGATTACTACAAAAGGACGTTTTGGATTGTCTAGCGCACCGCCTAAGACTTGCAACTCACGTTCTACCAAAAACCCTATACAAGACGGCAAATAATCAGCCACTTTGCACGTACTAGCATGTGCTCTGTGCATAGTACCAAAAGCATCGTTACAATAAACATCAGCGACACCTGCTAGTTCTTTTGCAAATTCGGCATCATTTTCTTCTTCCCTAGCATCAAAACGCACGTTTTCCATCATTACAATATCGCCAGGTTTCATAGTACGGACATACTTATATGTTTCCGAACCTGCCACGTCATTTGCTAGAATTATAGGTTTTTTTAGCAGTTCCCTTAAATGCTCAGCAACGGGTTTTAGTGAAAATTCAGGTACAATCTTACCACCTGGTCTACCTAAGTGGCTAACGATTATAATTTTTGCGTTCTGCTCAATTAGATATTGAATAGTAGGCAGAGTCTCACGCATTCTTTTGTCGTTAGTGATTTGTAGATTAGAATTTAGCGGAACATTGAAATCTACGCGCAACAGCACGCGTTTTTCCCTTAATTCCAAATCACGCAAAGTCATTTTATTAAACATTTTCTCTCTCCTTTTTTATCCAGACAAGATACCGAGTTTTACTGCGATATTATCAAGGCTCGCGGTATAATCTTCTAAATTTCTTAAAATTATAAAGTAAGTATTGCCTTCGGGTAGGTGTCCGTTTTTTCGGTAATCGGAATAAACTTCTTTACGCAAAGTATGCAAGTATCCACCTATCTTTTTGTTATAAGCCATTATGCCTTTCAGCCCGTCATTGCCTATGTCTTGATTGTTGATTAATTTTTCAATCAAGTCGCAGTTCATCTTAACTAAATTATTTAACTCATTAGAAACTTTTAAAAGTGCATTTATTTGTTTTTGTGTAATTGAGCGCGGTTTTTTAGCAATGTCATTACCTATTTCGCTTAATTTACGGGAGCGGTCCACTAGATAGTGCATATCGCTAAGAATGTTTACTAGAATATTTGTCTTTTGCAAGTTTTCCTTACCCGCGCGCGGGGTCATACGCAGTGCCGAATTATTAGTAATTCTAATTGCCTTGTCCAGCCCTTGAATTCTACCCTTGATACCACGCATATCTTTTTTGGCTTCAATTTTTGCCAAAATGTCGGTCTGTAATTCGGCATTCATTTCTAGTAATTTTTTAGTAGATTGTAGCAAGGCAATGTAGCCTACACCGAACACCGATATAACAGAATCAGACAGCACAAAATCGGCATACGGGTCTTTTTTCTTTTTCCTTTCGGGTATTAGTACAATTAGCATTTTTTCCATAATTTTGCCAAACGGCATTAGCACAATAGGTATAAACATTTGGAACATATGCACAAGTATTAAAGTAATTAATGCATTGTCGCCTAGTGCGTGAAATAAATCGGTGTACCAGCCCGTAAAGTAGAGCGGTGCTAACACCACAAAACCAAAGAAATAAGCAAATACATGGTAAAAGCCCACACGTTTTGCATCAGTTCCCTGTCCTGGTGCTGTGTAGATAAAGTCGGCAACAGCCGTACCCACACCACCAGCGAGCATACCCATTACCGCACTTTCTATTCCTACTGGTCCCGTCCCACTCATACCAACCAAAGAAACGACAAAGGTCAAAGTCGCAAAAGTACTAGTCGTAAATATTGCGAATAGGAATGATACTAGCATTATTACAATGGGGTAATTAATGGAACTAATAAAGTCAAACACTTCGGGCAGTTGGAAAATTTGCCCCGCATAAGTACCTACTAACTCAATTCCTAGAAACAACATACCAAAGCCGACTAATGCTTTAGCCGCAAGTTGTGCCTTGCTGGTCTTGACAAACAAGTTAATAATAGCACCCACAAAGCATAGAATTGTAAAGTAAGTAGTTAAATTAAAGCCTTGAAAAATCATTAGGATAATGGAAATCATGTTACCAAAACACAACCCCAGCACCATAGGTAGACTTTGCCTTAGGCTAATAGTACCTACGTTTACATAGTCCATTATCATTCCGTTAACTAGCGTAGTCTTTTGCGTACCAAAAGTCAGCAATGCACTAAACAAGTACCCTGTAATAGGCTTCTTTGCCATTTGCATAAACTTATTGTTTAAGCGATAACCTAGCCCCGACTCTAGCGCGCTACTAAAAAGCGACATACCATATAGCAGTATACCGAGCCCTGCAAATGTTAAGATTAGCATGTAAATTACACTCATAAAAATTCCTTGCAAAGTACTAATAATATGATACTAAAATTTACAATTAAAAGCAAATAATTTTATATTGTTTTTTAATTAATTTTCAAATATTTTTTCTAGTATCAAAAATATATTTTCTAAATTGTTTTCTTGAATTAATTCGTTACGTAGTTTTGCCCCAACTTTAGCCTTTTTTAAGTAAAAATTTAATTGTCCACGCATGGCACTTACTACCCTATTTTGCGGGCAATATTCTAGCATTAAATTATAATTTTCTTTAATTATTTTTAATTTTTCTTGATTTTTTATTTCAGTTTTTTCACTATCAAATATCCACGGATTACCTAATGCCCCACGGCCTATTGCCACACCTGAAACTTGCCTTTCTTTTAATATTTTTTGTGCGTCAGCGTAACTTGTAATATCGCCATTGCCTATGACGGGAATTTTTACAGATTCGGCTACTTTTTCAATTATTCCCCAGTCTGCCTGCCCCGAATACATTTGCTCTCTAGTCCTACCATGCAAGCAAATTGCACTTGCTCCACTATCTTGACACATCTTAGCAAAATCAACCGCAACAATATTGCCACTATCCCACCCTGTACGGAATTTAACAGTTACGGGCTTTTTGCTATGTAACACAGTAGTTTCTATAATGGCGCTAGCAAGTTTAAAATTATTTAACAACGCACTACCCGCACCCGTTTTAACCACTTTGGGCACGGGGCAACCCATATTAATATCAATTATAGGAAAAGGGGCTATTTCAGGTAGATTAACCGCATCGGCAAAAAATTCAGGCTCGCTACCAAAGAGTTGGACTGCCGTACTGCCTTCTTTTCCATTGCAAAAAAGCAAGTCGCGTGTAGATTGTGAATTATAGATTAACCCCTTTGTAGAGACCATTTCGGTAGTAACTAACCCTGCACCATTTTCTAGGCAAATTTGCCGAAAAGCACTATCAGTAAAGCCCGCCATAGGGGCTAACCATAATTTGTTTAAATATTTTTCCATAATTTTTTCCTTAATTAATAATATTTTCTAACTTTATTTAGATAATAATGCCTAAAAAACACTTCCCTCTATAACAAAAAATGGAGCATTTCTGCCCCATTCGTTATTTTTTAAAAATTTAAGCGTTTACAGCGTCTTTAAGACCCTTTCCGGCTTTGAAAGCAGGTACTTTGCATGCAGGAATCTTGATAGATTCTTTTGTAGCAGGGTTAATACCTGTACGAGCAGCGCGGGTACGTGCTTCAAACTGGCCGAAACCTGTCAAAACAACTTTATCGCCTGATTTTAATTGTGCTTGAATGATGTCAAGCGCAGCATTAACTGCTCTAGCAGCCTCTACATTAGACAAGTTTGCCTGTTCAGCCACTGCAACGATAAATTCTTGTTTGTTCATTACCTAATTCTCCTTTTTGTGAAGTTTAATTCATTATATCATAAATTTTGCCTTGCTCCAAACGATTTTCCTTTGTTTTTGGCATTTTTTTGCAAAATTTGCCCTATTTTACCCCTTTTTTAGCCAAAAATTTGTAAAAATTGACGTTTTAGACTCTCACTGCACCGAAATTTTGGCGTAAATTTTGCAGGCACTAACACCTTATTTAGACTATTTGGCACATGTTTTAGGCAAGATTTTGAGTAGTTTGCCCAAAATTTTCCAAAGCCTTTTATGGTGATTACTTCACCACGTTTGAGTGCTAAAACCATCAAATCTAGCATATTTTCTACGACTTGCCTACTCTTGTTTAAGGATAAATCACAACGTTTTGCCAAAAACCTAATCAAATCTGTTTTATTCATACTATAATTTTTGCCAAAAAATCAATTGTTTAAACGGCTTTTGTTGAGTCTTTGCTTGATTTTTGCCAAATCAAAATCTTTAAATGCTCCAAACACGTAAAGACCAAACATATATAAAATTGCACCAAAGAGAATTTCAATAGGTAGTTTTATAAAAATGGAAGCATTAGCAAGTAGCATTTCTAAATTGCCTATAAATAAAGCCATTAAGACTCCACCCGCAAGGCTCGGCAATAAATTTTTATATGAAAACTTAATTTTAAGTTTAAATCTAATAAATAGGTAGTTAAATAGGAAAGCCAGAATATAGAAAGCAATATTTGAAATCACACTTCCCCAAATATTTATTGCTGGTACTTGCACAAGCAAAATAAACATTGCAATCTTAAATACGCCCGAGAGCAGCATATTTAGCATAGTTATTTTGCCATACCCCGCCCCCTGCAGTGCGCTATTTTGTACTTGCAACACCGCACCAAAAGGTATTGTAATACTAGCACATATAAGTAGATTACGAGTTAGTAGACTATATTCTATTCCTCCCAAACTGTCTTGATACAGTAGTTCTATAATAGGTTCGCCTAAAATCATTATTCCTAACATCAAAGGCAGACAAAACGCAAGAACTAGCGTGATAGATTGATTTAGTTTGTGTGCTAGGACTGATTTTTGAGTTGCTCCCGCAATGGCGGGTACTAAACTAATCGCCACTGCTAGCGACAACATTATCGGCATATTAGTTAGACTAGTAACCACTCCCGAACTCAGCCCCCAAAGGGTAGTCGCTTCGGCTACGTCTATTCCCGCATTACCTAATAGCCTAATTACTAAAATGCTTTCTATAAACACAAGCAACGGCAGGGTTATACTTGCTAATATTATAGGTAGCGAAGTTTTAAATAACTCCTTTGCTAATTCTCGTGAATCAACCTTACTGCCTTGTAAAACCGAATTTTGAGTTAAACTAAAACTATGTATTTTGCTAAAATTATAATTATCTCTAAATTTTGCCACTTCTAATGCGGGTAGTTTTACTAAATTTTCTTTATTCTGTTTTAATATAGCGTTCTTTACATATTCGTAGGTACTATGCATAGTACTGTACAAGCCGTTTTGCGCAGAGTTTGCCTTTTGCTTTCTATCTTTTAGGTATATCCCCCCTAAAACTAAAACTGCCACCACTTCACTAATTGTTACACCTAGAATAGCACCTAATGCCCCATATTCAATACCAAAACGCACTAAAGCGTAACTTAAAATTAGCCCCAAAACTAGTTTTACCACCTGCTCTATTATTTGGCTTAGAGCAGTAGGAATCATATTAGAGTAACCTTGAAAATATCCCCTGAATGCAGACAAAATACTCACAAAAAATATCGCAGGTGCAATCGCATAATAACAAATTACACTTTCACTATGCCCTTGCACACCTGCTAGAGCCTGTGTTAACCCTATTAAAATTATACTAAATAACAAGCCAATTATAGATAGATAAATTACACTAACTTTTAAAATTTTACGTGCTTTATAAAAATCATTTTTAGCTAGAGCATTTGCCACCATTTTACTTATAGCCGTAGGCATACCCGCACTGGATATAACCATTAATAGCGAGAAAATCGGGAAAACAAGTTGATAGATGCCTAGCCCTTCCGCCCCTAATATCCACGTCAGCGGCACACGATAAATAGCACCTATAAACTTAGCCAAAATTCCCGCTAAAAATAATATTGCTACTCCACCTAAAAATGTCTGCTTTTTCATACTTTTAGTTTGTCTAAAAATAACAAATTTATGCAAAAAACACATATAAAAATAACAAAAAAGCCCTAGTTTAAAAAACTAGGACTTTAAGATATAGTAAATTTTATTTTTTAAAATTATATTTTACTTACTATTATTTTTTAAGTTAAATTTTTACCTTTTAAATGTTGATTTTAAAAAGATTTATTAGATTTCTTCTATTTTTGCTACAATTATATCGTTTAAACGTGAAAGTTCTTTCTCGTCTTCCCCTTCAACAAGCACACGCACTAAATTTTCTGTACCACTCGTACGTACTACAATTCTACCGCTGTTACCCAACTCACTCTCTAATTCAGCAACTAAATCATTTAGGCAACCAGAGTCAACGGCTTGTTTTTGTCTAGGGCTAACCGCCACATCACTCTTTATAGTTAAAGTACGGTTTAAGCCTTCTAGTAATTGCGGAATTGACTTGTCTTCTTCTAACATAACTTTTAATAGCGACAGTCCTGACGCAATACCGTCTGATTCTGATTCAATATCGCCTAGCATCAAATGACCGTTTTCTTCGCCGCCTAAATTGTATCCGTTCTTCAACATCTCTTGCTGAATATATAATCCTCCAACTTGAGTACGTACAAACTTAATATTATCTCTTGCTAAACTATTTTCAAGCCCGCAATTAGTAACAATTGTAGAAACTACTGTGTCATCTTTTAAGATATTGTGCTTTTTCATATATTTTGCGAATATGTACATTAAATCAGTACCATCGTAGATAGAACCTTTATTTGTTACCGCCATTACTCTGTCCGCATCGCCATCAAAACTCAAACCCAAGTAAACGTCATTTGCCACACAGTTTGCGACAAATTTATCTAGATGTAAACTACCACAATCTTTGTTTATGCAAGCGCCATTGCATTGATTATTATAAGCAAAAACTTTTGCCCCTAATTTTTTAAAGATATAAGGAGCAACGGCGAAACTAGCACCATTTGCAGTATCCAGTGCAATTTTTAAGCCGTTTAACTTAGGTAAATTTATACTTTCCAACAAATGGTCAACCCAAATTTTTAGCATATCTTCATTTATTTCATAGCCGCCTACAGCTAAAGGTTCACAACCTAAATATGAATCAATATTGTTTACGATTTCTTCAATTTCCGCTTGCTCTTGCTTGTTGAGTTTCTCGCCATTTACATTAAAGAATTTTAAACCATTATGCTCGGCTGGATTGTGGCTAGCAGTAATCATTACCCCGCCGTCTACATCGCTAATTTTTGTCAAGTAGCTAAGCGATGGTGTAGTTACAATGCCAGGCAAAACCGCCTGAAAGCCTACACTATTTAGCCCCGCACTGAAAGCTGAACTCAACATTTGCCCTGAAACCCTTGTATCTCGGCCGATTAAAATTTTTCTAGTCTTTGCTGTATTATTTAAAAACACTCCAAAGGCACGTCCCAAATTAAAAGCAAGTTGCGCTGTTAACTGTTCATTTGCAACTCCCCTAATTCCGTCTGTACCGAATAATTTAGCCATTTTATTCTCCCTTCTTAAATTTTTTAACAAAATTGCTAGCATTCGTACCTGCAATTGCGCCATCTGAAATGGCTGTCGCGATTTGTCTTAAATTCTTTTTAACAATATCCCCAGCAGCATAAACCCCTGTAACGTTAGTTTTCATAGTGTCGTCAACCACAACATAACCATTGTCTAGTGTAACGGCATCGTTTAATAACTCGGTATTCGGATTCCTACCTATTGCCACAAAAACGCCGTCAACGTCTAATTCTTCCCTTTCTTGCGTCTCAACATTGCGTAAAACTAAACTTTGTACTCGCTCTTGCCCTTTTATTTCTTCAACAACGTAGCCTAGTTTTGCTGTAATATTGCTATTTTGTTTATCTAGAAGTTTTTCAAACTCGTCAATTGCAGTTTGGTCTGCTCTATATTCTTTTCTGCGGTGAATCAAGTATAGTTTTTGTACAATCGGTGCTAGATAAACCGCATCTTCTAACGCAGTATTCCCGCCACCCACGACAGCAACAATTTTGTTCCTAAAAAAAGCGCCGTCACAAACTGCACAGTAACTAATACCTTTACCGATAAAATTTTTCTCGCCAGTTACATCTAGCCCACGCGAATTTGCACCCATACTTAATATGATAGAATATGCCGAATATGTTACTCCGCCCACTTTAACTGTCTTTATTTCGTCTGCTAAATTTATTTCATCTACACTGCCGAAAAGAGTCTCCACTCCTAGTGCAGTCATTTGCTCAAACATATTTTGGCTTAGTTCAAAGCCGTCAATTTTTTTAAAGCCTGGGTAGTTTGCAATAGAGCCAGTAAGTGAAACTTGCCCACCTATACTGTTTTTCTCTATAAGCAAAACCTGCATTCCTGCCCTTGCTGAATAAATGCCCGCCGTCATTCCAGCGGGCCCCCCCCCTATTATAATAATATCAAAGTTAGTTTGCATATCTCTCTCCTATATAATTATATCAAACTTAGTAATAATTATATCAAATTTAGAAAAGTAACACAATTAAATTACATAATTTTAAGTAAGTTTGTCAATACTACCTACCTAAGGAGGACTTAATTATGCAAGAAAATGATATAAAACTTTTAACCAGTATGTACCAAAACTGCCAAACTGCGATTTTAAGTATTCAAGACATAGAACCGCAAGTAGAGTCGGAAGAATTGCGCGCCGAACTGCGAGAAGAAAAGGAACGTTATCAAGATTTCCTATTTACTTGTAAGGAAATAGCAGAAAAGGAAAAACAAGAGTTGCCCGATAACTCTATGTTTGAAAAGGCTAGATTATGGACATCTATAAAAATGACGACAATTTTTGATAATTCCACAAGACACCTTGCCGAAATGCTCCTGCTCGGCACAGTTATGGGAACGTTACAATGCTATAAAGATTTGTGCGATTATAGACAAGCAAGCAAAGAATTACTAGAACTCTGTGGAAAACTACTCTTAATTGAAGAAAAGCATTTCAATTATTTAAAACTATTTTTGAAAGATTTAGATAAATAACTCACCCACTTTTGATTTAATTCTTGAAATTAATAAAGAAGATAGTAAATTTTTTATTTTATCACAAATTTTTATTGTGCTAGTTTCAATATTTACTAGGTTTTTTACATTTTTTTATAAAGAAAGTTAAAAAGCAACAAAATAAGTAACACTACTATTAGTGTTTATGCTTATTTTTACACACAAACTAGTGTAAAATATTGGTATGAGAAAAATTTTTGCTGAAAATTTAAAAAGTTTACGCCTAACACGTGGAATTAGCCAGGCTGAGTTTGCTAAACTGCTAAACACATCGCAACAGCG
Organism: uncultured Clostridia bacterium; assembly: GCA_944384375.1. Lineage (GTDB taxonomy): Bacteria > Bacillota > Clostridia > Christensenellales > UBA1242 > UBA7867. The sequence continues at coordinate 30,499 of CALWTE010000019.1, forward strand.
CATAAGTGAATGGGAATGCGGGAAAAACGAGCCATCACTGTACAATCTTTTGCGTATTATAGATGTGCTAGGTGTTACATTTGAAGATTTGGTAGATGGAATAAAGATAAATAAAAAATAGAATAAATTTCTTTATGCTATATCAAACAAATATACTTTGAAATCTATTAATTAACAAATTTTTTAATATAAATCTAGTTTTTGAAATGTTTAAGAAAGCACTTTTTTTAGCACTCCAAAATTTGTGGAGTGCTTTTTGTTTAAATAAAACATGACAGTTTTAAAAAGTTTTAATTTTAATTTTTACAATAAAAAAGATACCTTCACATTCAAAGCGCTTCTTAAAGAACTTGACTTTTTAAAACTCTTTATAAAGGTATCTTTTTATTAAATTCATTTTAATTTTAGTTTTTAGATTAATCTTTTTTAATTTTTTCTTCTACATAGTCTGCTAACTTGCCTATTGTCTGCAAGTCCTTTGCCTCTTCGTCTGGAACAGAAATATTATATTTGTCTTCCAAAGATATTAACATTTCCACCATATCAAGGGAATCAGTGTGCAAATCCTCCACAAAGCGTGTATCCCTTGTCAAAGTTGATTTATCAACATTTAATTGTTCACTTAATAATTCTACAATTTCATCAAAAACCATTCTTAATTTACTCCTTAATGTGTTTTAAGATATTTTTTAGTCTATCACATTTAAGTTTTATTGTAAAGTAAATTAAAGCAAAATAAAAAAGTCCTAACCTATATTTTAGTTAGAACTAAATGAAATTTATTTTTCACTTAAATCAAGATACAAGTTTGGGTCAACTAATTCGCCGTTAAGCAAAACTTCTAAGTGCAAGTGTGCACCATCGCTTGCTTCACTCTTTGCAGTGTTGCTAACTTTACCGATTACACTACCTTTTGTAACAGCATCGCCCACTTTTACTGGTACGTCATTAGCAAGTGAAGCATATACCACTGTAATTCCGCCACCTACATCAAGCTTTACAATATTGCCCATAAGATAGTTGTAAGTAACTTCGGTAACTGTACCATCTAAAACCGCGTAAACATCAGTTCCCTCTTCTGCGGTTAAGTCAATAGCCTTGTGTGCTTGCCATAATTCCAAAGTGTTACTGTATTGCAATTTTGTGCTAGAAAAATCTTTCATAACGGTCAAATCAGTCAAAGGGTTACTAAACTCAATCTCAGGTGTTACTACCGGTGTAAAGTCATCGTCTTCTACCGGTGTTGACTTATTTGCCACCGCTAAAATAATCATTGTAATGAGTAAAGCAATACTGAGTCCTAGACCTATCCAGTAAATATTTGCCTTTAAAAATTTTTTAATGTTTGCTGTATTCATTTTGTTTTCTATCCTCCTCTGCCAACAAGTATGGACACAAAAAAATTATTTTAAACAACAAATTTAAAAATTTTTTAAAAAAGTGCATAGTACTATGCATAATACCTAAAAAATTGCGTAAAATAGCTAGTTTTTTGTTAATTTTTATTATTTTTGTCCATAATTTAATGCAGGAGATAAAAATGTACAAATACTTAGGCACAGTTTTTTTATTAATTTTAGTATTTTTCTATAGCCCAGAATACACGCTATGTGATATTGCCCCAGAATACAATGGCACTTTCTATATATATACATATCAAAACTATATTAGTTCTAATTCTAATACCACTCACAATGGCAATGGCTATATTATTTCAACAAAAAATGAATATGCAAAACAACTTTATTCTCAATTAAACAAATCACAAATAACGGGTTTTAGTTTTGAAACTTCTGGCAGTGATGCCGATATTAATAAATTATTAAAAAAGTTGCATAGTACTGTCATTTTTAATGAAAAAATAGAAAAAATCACATTTATTTACGCCTATTCACCTTGTTTTAGCGAATTTGTAACTTATAACAATGAAAAAATAAACATTCAAATTGCAAAAACAAACAACAATATTCAAATAGGCGTCCCCCTAATTTTAGGGAGTATATAATACCAAATATTCTCTACTTTATGTTTTTATTTTGAAAATGAATGTTTCAAACAGTATAACGCTTATATTTAAAATATAAAAATAATTAACTTAAATGAATTGAATTTTATATTAATGAAACAACTCAAAATCGTCTTTTTGCTCAACTTTTACTTCTTTATTTTTTAAATTAGTATCAATATAATCAAAAAGAGCAGTTTTGTCGTCATTATAATTTACTGAACATATATCAAACACAAAATCAAATTTATTTTCATCATATTTTCTTGATACATTAATTATGCCACTTTTTTCTAGTATATCAATATTTTCATCTGTCAATAAATTCCTCTTTTTTATATTCTCCTTACAATATTCAGGAGATGTTTTCATTAAAATTTTTATATCACATTTTTCAAAAAAAGGAAATTTGTCTAATGCTACATAATCAATAATTAAATTATCTTCGTTATTTATATTTTTATTAATTTTATAAGGCAATCTGTATAGAGTATTTAATCTTTGAAATACATAATAAAGAAATTTTTCATATTTATTTAATTTTTTAAAATTTTTCAAACAATTAAGAGCATGTTTATCTAAATCTTTTGAAGCATCAAAACCGTATAACTTTTCTAAATATTTGCTAAATTGTTTTAATAATTTTATATTATATTTATCTACTTCTATATATTTAAACCCATACCTTTGTGCAATTTCCCTAGACAACTGAGATTTACCACTAGCACAAACGCCACATATACCTATTATCATTTTACAAACCCTTTTACTTTAAAACTTTAAAAATTAATAAAATTATTCTAATAGATATATTAACATATAAATATGAATTGTCAAGGTACAGATAAACTAAAAAAGAATTTTATCTAAGAAATGAACTACTCAATACTGACTTTTTAAGATTCATTTCAAGACAGATAAAATTCTTTTTGATTTTTTATTGATATAAGCATATTAATCTAGTTTTCTAATGTCGCAAGCGTCTTTAATCTTTACTGGGCCAACCCAGTTGCTTTTACTCTTTTCGCGTAATACTGGTACGCCAAAAGGAATACGGTCAAATGCCTTGTTGTAGTGTGGGAGTTTTTCTCTAATTAGCTGAATCACTTGTTGAGCATTGTCTACCGCCCAAATTCTGTCGTCAAAATCGTACCTAGGAGAATCGTCTAATTTTTTACCAGCAAGTTCTGCTCCCCAACCGTCTGCATTTTTATAGGAAATAATCATACGCCCCATTTTCCATGCCATACTGATTTCACTCAAAGTACCGCTACCGCCACCGACAGCCACAACGACTTCGGAATTAGCAACAGTAATGTTGCGCGCCAAATCGGCTCCCGTAGGAATTACAATATCAGCAAAATCGTTGGCCGTGTAAGTGTCGTATGAAGGTAAAATTGCAATGGTATCCCCTTCCTTATAATTATCGCTTGCGTGAGCGCCAGCAAAAGCGGCACGCATTACCCCTCTACCGCCACCAGATAGCACTCTAAATCCATTATCAACTAGAGCCTTGCCTAATTCAAATGCAAGCCCCCATTTTGATTGTTCTAAATCTGTACAGTCGGGCAATGAGCAAGCCGCATTACCTATAACTGAAACTATTAAACGTCTTTCCATAATTTGTTTACCTCGTAATATAATTTTAGACTGATAATATTAATTTTAACAAAATTTTTTAAAAAAGTACACTAAAATAAGTAAAAAAATGTAAAAGACGTATTGTTTTACATAAAATATAAAATTAAACGTCTTTTCATTCATTATATTTACTATTGAAATTAATTCTTTATTTTATTTATCATCAAAATATATTTTTAATTTTGATATTACAAATTAATTTAGCATTTATTATTTGCAATTTAATTTAAAATTTACTATTTCAATCTAAAAGTTGTAGTACCGTCTTTGTTGTCTAAGATTTCCACATTCATAGCAAGTATTTTTGCCTTGATTTCGTCTGCTTTTGCGAAGTCTTTTACCTTACGATACGCGTTTCTCTCATCTATCAACTTCTGCACAATCTCTTGCCTATTATCTGCTTGCTTGTTTTCCAAAGTATCAAAACACTTGAAAATTTTGTTGATTTCCTTGAAAAAGTCCAAAATTTCGTCTTGATTTGCTTTATCAAACTCGTGATTTGTGATGCTTTGATTTGCTTCTTTAATAAAATCAAAAATGGCACTAATTGCGTTTGGTGTATTAAAGTCATCGTCCATTTCGGCAACAAATCTATCTTTTAGCGTATCCAAATTTGCACTAAGTGTTGCGTTATGCGTGTTGCCAACATTGTTTTGCAGATTAAACAAGAAATTGTCTATTCGCTCTAAACCAGCATTGCTAGCCGCCATTACGTCATCACCATATTTTATGGGTGAATTATAATGCCCAGACACAAAGAACCACCTTAGGCTCCTTGCACCCCATTTTTGCATAGCGTCTTCAATAGTTACAAAATTTCCTGCCGACTTACTCATTTTAGAGCCGTCTTGCGCTAAAAGCATTCCCGTGTGAACCCAGTAATTTGCGGGCATACCACAGCCTAAGGCTTGGCTCTGCGCAATCTCGTTTTCATGGTGTGGAAAGGCTAAATCTCGCCCGCCCCCGTGAATATCAAAATGGCTACCTAAATATTTGGTACTCATTACGGTACATTCTATATGCCAACCTGGATAACCTTCGCCCCACGGACTAGGCCAACGCAAAACAGATTTATCTTGCGCCTTTTTCCAAACGGTAAAATCATAGGGACTGTGCTTACCTGATTTTACTTCAATTCTTGCGCCCGCATTGAGAGCGTCAAGCGTGTTTCCACTCAAAATACCGTAATTTTTAATTTTAGTTACATCACAATAAACGTCGCCGTCTAATTCATACGCAAAGCCTGAATCAATCATTTTTTGCACGGCGGTAATTATATCTAAAATATGTCCTGTAGCGCGCGGAGAAATATTCGGCCTTGCGCAACGCAAACTATCAAGATAGTACCACATTGCACGAATATTCATATCCACAAGTTCCATAGGGTGAACGTGCATTTCGTTTGCCTTTAATTGAATTTTATCTTCGCCCTGGTCTGCGTCCCCCACTATACTACCAGCATCGGTGATATTACGTACGTAAAAAACTTTGTAGCCCTTAAATTCTAGATATTCCTTTATCACGTCATAAGCAACATAAGTGCGAGCATGCCCCAAATGTGGTGGCATATACACAGTTACCCCACAAACATACATACGCACTTCATTTGGCGTAATCGTTTTAAAATCTTCCTTAGATTTGCTAAGAGTATTATAAATTTTCATTCTTATCCCCTATTTTAACTTTTTTTGCTCTAAATATTCGTCATAGGTACACATTCTATCAATTAGTTTACCGTCTTTTATTTCAAACACACGGTTACATACACTTTGAATCAACTCGTGGTCGTGCGAACTAAACACCAGCACACCCTTAAAGTCCTTTAATCCTTCGTTAAGTGCGGTAATGCTTTCCAAATCAAGGTGGTTAGTCGGTTGGTCTAGTATAAGCACGTTTGAGCCCATAACCATAAGGCGAGAGAACATACAACGCACCTTTTCCCCACCAGATAGAACCTTTACTTTTTTAAGGTTGTCATCGCCACTAAATAGCATTCTACCTAAAAAGCCACGCAAATATGTAACATCACGCTCTTTACTGAATTGTGCTAACCACTCTGTAATATTTAAATCATTTTCAAAGAAACTAGATGTATCTTTTGGCAAACTGCCCTTTTGTACCGTCGTACCCCATTTAACTGAACCAGAGTAATCGGTGTCAGCAATTTCGCCCGAAATGATAGCAAGCAAGGCAGAAACTGCGTTTTCGTTCTCGCCTAACACGACTACTTTATCATCTTTATTAATTCTAAATGAAATATCGTCTAGCAAAACTTTGCCGTCGTGCTCGTAATGTAATTTATTAACTTCCAAAATGTCTTTGCCTAACTCTCTCTCAAACTTAAAGTTAATATATGGATACTTTCTGTTTGAAACAGGTAATTGCTCAATTTGAATTTTATCTAGCATCTTCTTTCTACTGGTGGCTTGTTTTGCCAAAGATTTCTTCGCACCAAAACGGCGAATAAATTCTTTTAATTCTTCAATGCGTTTTTCTTTCTTTTTGTTTTCTTGCTTCATTTGTTGGAGCATTAACTGGCTAGACTCGTACCAAAAGTCGTAGTTGCCTGGCCACATATTTATTTTACCGTAATCAATATCCACTGTATATGTACAAACAGTGTTCAAAAAGTGTCTATCGTGAGAAACTACAATAACCGTGCCTGGATAGTTAATAATAAATTCTTCTAGCCACTCGATACTTTCTGCATCCATATGGTTTGTAGGTTCGTCTAATAATAATATGTCAGGAGTGCCAAAAAGTGCTTGTGCTAACATAACTTTTACTTTGATAGAACCGTTTTGTTCGCTCATTAGCCCATAATGCAAACTCTCAGGCACGCCTAAGCCGTTAAGTAGTTTAGCGGCATCAAGTTCCGCATCCCAACCATTCATTTCGGCAAACTCGCTCTCTAATTCGGCGGCTTTATTCCCGTCTTCCTCCGAAAAGTCTGGCTTTGCGTACAAGGCTTCCTTTTCTTTCATAATCTCATAAAGACGTTTATTGCCCATTATTACGGTATCCATAACTGTATATTCGTCAAAGGCAAAATGGTCCTGCCTAAGTACTGAAATTCGCTCTTGTGGCGGAATATCTACACTACCCTTGCTCGGCTCTAAATCACCGCTCAAAACTTTTAAAAATGTAGATTTGCCCGCTCCATTTGCCCCTATTACACCGTAGCAGTTGCCCGGAGTGAATTTCAAATTTACGTCTTTAAATAACGGTGCTCCACCGAAAGACAATTCCATATCGGTTATTGTTATCATAATAATTACTCCTTGAAAAATTTTTCCTAAGAAATAAAAAGTACCGCTACAAACTAAGTACTATGCAAGTACTATGCAAGTACTATGCATATATTATGCTTTCATTTTGCGAATACTTTTGTTTTAAAAATCTAGTTTTTTATAATTCCATATTAAAAAGCAAAAATGCAATTAATTTTTCAAAATTAAAAAATTTCTGCCCTATTATTTATCTTTTATGTCAATTTTAATGCTTAGTTCGGCTAATTGTTTAGGACTAACTACGCTAGGTGCGTCCATAAGTGGGTCATATGCAGATTTGTTTAATGGGAATGCGATTACTTCCCTAACGTTTGGCTCGTCTAGAATTAACATAATACTACGGTCAATACCTAATGCCATACCTGCGTGTGGTGGCGCACCGTACTGGAACGCATTGTATAAAGCGCCAAAACGTTTCTTACAATCTTCTTCTGTATAGCCTACAACTTCCATAAGTTTTAGCATTACGCGTGGATCGTGGTTACGCTCTGCCCCACTCAACAATTCTACACCGTTACATACTAAGTCAAATTGTTTTGCAGTTAACTCTAATGCGTTTTCCTTAGTTAAATTCTCTACATCTCCGTCTGGTTTGTTAAATGGGTTGTGGCAGAATTGCAATACCCCTTCGTCATCTAATTCATACATAGGGAAATCAGTTATCCAACAGAATTCAAACTTATTTTCATCGCAAAGATTTAATTCTTCGCCCAAAAGGTTACGTAGCATACCGCTTAATTTTGTAGCAATGCTCGGCTTGTTTGCAATAAGGAAAATACTAGTGCCTTCCCTTGCTTGTAAGATTTCGGTAAGTTGTGATTTTTCTTCATCACTCAAAAACTTAGCAATAGGGCTGTTGAATTCATTGTTTGCCTCTACCTTAATCCACGCAAGACCTTTACTACCTAAATCAACCATTTTAGTAGTTAAATTATCGTAAAAACTACGAGGTTTGCCTGCGATATCGTGAACTGCGATTGCCTTAACTGTACTTCCACGGAAGGCATTAAAGTTAGTATTTTCAAAAACTTTGGTTACGTCTTTTACTTCTAATGGGTTACGCAAATCAGGCTTGTCTGTACCGTATCTCTCCATACTTTCTTTAAACGGAATGCGTCTAAAAGGTGCTTTACTAACTTCCTTTTTGCCGAATTTTTTGAACAATTCATAGAAAACCTTTTCGCCAACTTCAAACATATCTTCTTGAACGGCAAAACACATTTCCATATCTAACTGATAGAATTCACCCGCTGCCCTATCTGCTCTAGCGTCTTCATCTCTAAAACAAGGTGCTATTTGGAAGTACCTATCAAAGCCACCTACCATTAGCAACTGCTTAAACATTTGCGGTGCTTGTGGTAATGCATAGAACTTGCCTGGGTGCTGACGAGCAGGAACAAGGAAGCATCTAGCACCCTCTGGACTGTCTGCACTCAAAATAGGTGTAGCAATCTCTGTAAAGCCCAAATCTTCCATAGTGCGTCTTAAAAATGAGTTAATATTACTACGCAAAATTATGTTTTGATAAACTTCGGGGTTACGCAAGTCCAAAAACCTATATTTAGAACGTACGTCTTCACGAATTTTCTTGCTTTCGTCTATTTCAAAAGGTAATGGCTGTAATACTGGGCCTAATAAATCTACGGTGTCTGCCACAATTTCAATTTCACCCGTGTGCAATTTTGGGTTGATATTTTCTTCGCCACGAGAAGTTACTTTCCCGCTAACAGAAATAACTGCTTCCCTAGTTACACCTTTAATTAACGAATCGTCTTCTACTACGATTTGCACAATACCAGACTGGTCTCTTAAATCTATAAAGGTAATACCGCCGTGGTCTCTAATTGTTGCCACCCAGCCTGCTACTTTTACAGTCTGCCCCTCCATTTTTTTACTTATTTCATCACATTTGTATGAACGAAAAGTCGTTTGCATTTATTTTCATCTCCTAAAAAATTAAGTTAGTGTTTATAAATTATAACCTAAATCAAAACAAATTTCAAGTAATATAAGTTAAATAGTGGTAAATTCTTAATAGAAAAATACCATTTTTACGCAAAATTAACAAACTCACCTAAACAAAAAGCAATTAAAAAAGTTGCCTAAATGAAAAATGTATGTTATACTAGCAAAATTTCAATTTGGGGAGCAAAAGAAAAATGGCAAATTTCACTACTAAAAAAATTTCTGTAGCAATGGACGGCCCCGCTAGTGCTGGCAAGTCTAGTATTGCCCGAGTTTTAGCCGATGATTTAGGTTTTTTATATCTTAGCACGGGCGAATTATACCGCAGTTTTACCTACGCTTGTCTAAATAATGGATACTATGTAACCAGCCCTGAAACTCTCCTAGCTGTTTTGCGTCATCTTGATTTTTCTTATAATGTAATTGACACTCAGCAAGGCAAAAGGCTACAAGTTGCGCTAAACAAAAAAGATATTACCCCCTATCTTCACGAAAAAAATATTAGTAAATTCACACCAAAAGTGGCTTGTTACCCAAACATTAGGGCTTATTTTAGGCAAATTCAACAAGACTTAGCAACAAATTACGATATAGTTATGGAGGGGCGCGACATTTGCTCAGTAGTGCTTCCCGATGCTACATTCAAATTTTACATTGATGCATCTCCCGAAGCTCGAGCAAGCAGACGTTGTAAACAGTTAAACGACATTTCAAATTACGATAAAGTATTAGCAGAAATTAAACAACGTGATAAATTAGATATGGAACGTGAAACCTGTCCATTAAAAGCATATTCAGCCGATACGCACGACGATATAGTTTATATTGATACCTCCTATAAAACACTACCCGAAAGCATTGATACTGTAAAGACAATAGTGCAACAAGGTTTAGACAAAATCAATTTAGATAACACACAACAAAAAAGCACTCAGTTAGAAAAGCAAAGTTTTTAAAACTTTTTAACAAAAAGTAGTGCTTTTTTTGTATTTTTTTGTTACAATATAAAGTGATTCTATAAAAAAGGCATTATAAAAGGCATTATAAATGAAATCTATTTACACTTATTATAAAGAAAGGCTCATTGAAATCAGCGGCAAAAACCGTAGTTTGTACTCTAGAAAAATTAGTAAAAAATACGCGTACGACATAGGTAAAATTTTAGACGGTGACTATGATACCATAAATGAATTTTTAGAATTTTTGTGGAAAGAAAAGCGCTACTCATTCCCTATTATAAGGTCTGAAGATAAGGCTAGACTATATAAAACCTTAGGCGTTGAGCATAAACTTTCTAAAAGTTATGCTGATTTAGAAAAACTAGAAGGCAAAGAAAAGAGCAGTGCTGCACTTAAACTAGAACGTACACGCAGAGATGAAACAAAGCGAGCAATCAGTGCACAAGTTACTGCACTGAAAAACTTGAAACGTGAAATTGAAGAATTCGCAAAAGAGACAGGCAGATATGAGTTATATATAGGTTATCCTTTTGTGCAAGGTGGTTTGAATAAAGATACCGTAATAAAAGCGCCCTTGCTTCTTTTCCCTATTACTATTGAAATTGCAGATGAAAATACTGTAGAAGTTGAAATTAAACGAGACGAACCAGTGCAATTAAACAAAGTATTCTGTCTAGCATACGCTAAGCAACACAGGTTAAACCTTGAAGAAATGGATATGGAATTTAATGGTAGCATTGCTTCAAAATTTAAAAATATTAATGCTGTCGTTGAATATATGCGTAAGTTCGGCTTTAAAATTGCTTATAGCGCAAGAAAAGGTTTATTTGACTTTGAGCGGGGCAAAGAACCTAGTATTCACGATGCTATGGAAGTTAAACACTACTGCGTAATGGGACGTTTCCCTCTAGCAAATTCTATATATAATGACTACACCCTTTTAGAAAAGAAAAAACTTACTAACGAAGCAATAGACGAACTACTTTACGCAAAAAAACCTAAGAAAAACAAAAAAGTTGATGACAGATTGTTTGTTGTGGGTAACCTTGACTATGCACAAGAAAATGCAATTTCTAACCTTAATACAAATGGTAATATAGTTATTTATGGTCCCCCTGGAACAGGTAAATCTCAAACCATTGTAAATATAATTACCGATGCCATTTGCAAGCACAAGCGAGTACTAGTCGTATCGCAAAAGAAAGCAGCGCTTGACGTAGTTTTCAACAGATTAGGGACATTAAATGACAAAGTTATGTTTTTAATTGACCCTGAAAAAAGCAGAAATCAATTCTACGACCGCACAAAAATTGCGCATCAAGAATTAATGAATTACAAACCTACCCATAGCAAAGACAATTACGAAGATTTGGCAAATAAAATTAGTGCTGAAACCGCCGAGTTAGAGACGATTTCTAACACTTTATTTACTACGACCCCATTTGGACTAACTCTACAAGAAATGTACGCAAATTCGGTAGTATTGGGCAAAAATAGTTATGATTACACAATTTACCAAAATATGCTAAACAGCCCTGAAATTTTGGAGATGAATTACCCTATTTTAAGCGAGAGTTTAAGGGTTATAAACGAGAAAAATAAAGCCGAACTGTATTACAAATTTATTGAATCTAAAAAGACAAATCCTTTTATAGACAGTCTAAAAGACGATGTGGAATTCCATGTAATTAACCAAACAAAAGCAAGGCTACAGAAACTGCTTTCTTCACGTATTCCGCCTTTTAACTTCTCTAAATACCCAAATTCTAGGCAATTAATTTCGTATTATGTAGATAAAAAACTTGATGTTACACAATTAAAACCTTTGGCAAAATTTGTTTCAAAAGACAAATATCCTAAAACTTACAAAACACTATCTGCTAGTTATGTGCTTTTCCCTATTTACCCTTTTGTAAAGTCTAGTATAAATAAAAAAGAACAAAACATTGAAAACGAGTTTGAACGCACTATAAAAGCCATTGAATCTTATACGCAAGATTTTGAATTTTTGCGCGAAGTCCTAACCGATACGGGCTATGCAAATATGGTTGATTATGTGCTAAACGGCAACACTTTTTACTTGCGTTTGCTATATAATGCGTTAGATAATTATGTAGAATTTAGAGATTTAAACTTGACTCTTAGTCAATTAACTGATGAAGAAAAGACCATTCTAAACTTTGCATATAAAAATACGGACACAAAGGCACGTTACTTAGAAACTTTATCTAAGTTACTCTCTATCCGCATTTATCATGAGATTACTCAAATTGAGAATTCAAAAAGCGAAGAACTGTCAAAAATTATTGATTATGAAAATGCTAAAAATAGAATTATATCTCTAAAAGCAGAGCAAAACGCCGTTTCACGTGCTATTTGCGTGGAAAGTTTTAAAGATGATTATTTAGAGAAATTTGAGAAATCGCCCGACAACAAAAACTACTTATATCAAATCAACAAACAGCAAAATCAATGGCCTATTAGGAAGTTTATGGAAGTGTATGGCGAGTATATGCTAGATTTATTCCCTTGCTGGCTACTCAGTCCTGAGAGCGTATGTACTATTCTACCGCTTACACGCAACCTATTTGATATTGTTATCTTTGACGAAGCCTCACAGGTATTTATTGAGAACACTTTGCCCGTTATATTCCGTGGTAAAAATATCGTAGTTGCGGGTGACTCAAAGCAGTTACGCCCTACTTCTACCTTTATGAAAAGGTATTTAGGTGGAGATGCTGATGACGATTTAGATTATTCCACTCAAGAAGCACTAGAAGTTGAGAGTCTATTAGACTTGGCAATGACACGTTACACAAGTGCGCACCTAACCTACCATTACCGAAGCAAAAATGAAGAATTAATCAATTATTCAAACTACTTGTTCTATGACGGCAGGCTAGAAATTGCTCCAAACACTACTAAAAACATAGGTAAAAAGCCTATTCAACGCATAAAGGTAAATGGTACGTGGATAGACAGGAAAAACCTTGCCGAAGCGAAAGCCGTAGTTGACGTGTTAAAGAAGATTTTTTCTACACGTAAAAATAAGCAATCTATCGGTATAATTACCTTTAACGCCGAACAAGAAAGTGCTATTGAAGACGCAATAGACGAAGAATGCGACAAAAATCCACGTTTCCGCGAGCAAATCATTAAGGAACAAAACCGTAAAGAAAACGGCGAAGATATTAGTTTATTTGTTAAAAACCTTGAAAATGTACAAGGTGATGAACGTGATATTATTATATTTAGTGTGGGTTACGCAAAGAACGAATATGGCAAAGTTGTAGCGCATTTTGGCCCACTCTCTACTGAAGGTGGAGAAAACAGATTGAACGTGGCAATTACTCGTGCAAAAGAAAAGATTTATGTAGTTACAAGTATTGAACCTGAAGAATTAAATGTAGAAAGTTCCAAAAATGCGGGTCCAAAAATCTTTAAAAATTACCTTAGATATGTGCGAGCAATTTCTAATGGCAATACGACCGAAGCAAAAATTATCTTGCAAAGTTCTGCTACCCTACCAAACACTCCGCCTAAAAACAACGTTTTAAATAACTTAGAGCAACAAATTAAGGTTGAGTTAGAAAAACTTGGTTACAAAGTGGAAACAAACATAGGTAATGCAGACTATAAAATTTCGTTAGGTATATATGATAAAAAGTTAGATAAATACCTAATCGGTGTAGAATGTGATTACACAGCATTCAAGAGTTCGCCATCAATTCTAGAAAGAGATGTATTCCGCCCTACTTTTCTAAAATCACGTGGCTGGGATATTTTGAGAGTTTGGAGTAGAGACTGGTGGCTACATAAAACTAAAATTGTAAATTTAATTGTTAAACTTGCTGAAAAGAACCGTGCAAAATTCACCGCAGAGCAAGAAAAGCCCGAAAAAGTAACAGCACCGAATGGCACTCGCAATAGAGTGATAACAATTAAACCAAAGACAACAACAAAGAAAAAGTAATTACTTTTTCTTTTTTGTTTGAATTATTAAAATTTCTTTATTTTTATATAATTTCATTAAAAAATGCTTTATTTTTATATAATTTTATTTGAATTTTTATATCTTTATTTAACTTTATTTTAAATTTAATATTTTTTTGAATTTTGCTGTTTTACATTAATGAAACTACACTATATTAAATATTATATTAATAAAAATATTACAAGTTTATTAGATTTTCTTAAAAATTCCCTTTTTATTACTTAAATCATAGTAAGTTAGAAAAATATTGAGTATTGACTTTTTGCCTATACTATATTATAATACTCACAAAGGAGACAAAAACATGAGCACAAACAACGACGAAGCCATAAATGACACTATTGACGAACCAGAAAGTACTGACGTAACACAAGAGACAGTGGATTCAATACAAGCAATTTATGCCGACACAAAACACTATTACTTAGACAAAAACGGCAACGTACATTATTGCTTTAATAAAGATTTGCAAGAAATTAGAGAAAGGCAACAAATTGCAGCAGAGATTTCAGACAAGATAAGCGATAAATTAGTTTGGTTCTTGACTGGGAGTATGTTGTTTGGCGGACTTACTTTGGGTTCTCTTGCAAATAACATTATTAATTATAGCGATATAGGATTAGCATTTACGCTAGGCTCTTTTGCTTGTTTTTCTACTTCATATTTATTATACAGGAAATATACAAAGGCTAGCAATGCTTGTGCTGAATTTATGGAAGAAAATGATGAACATTATAAAGAACTTATTGAAAAAGAAAGGGACAAGGAAATAAATGGACACTTCTATCACTAATGAACAAACAAAATCAGTCTACGAAAGTTTTAATGAAGAAAAATTAGAGTTTGAATTATTCTCTCCTATTGAAGAAACGGTTGAAATTACTTTAGACGAATACAAACAAGGTAAAGCAGCTGACAAACTAACTTATATTTTAGAAGCATATAATTGCGAGTATCAATTATTAAATTTAACAGAACAAGAATATAAAAATAGAATAATCAGCGGGTCTTTTTACTTTTGCTTGGGATTGATGTTTGGCTATGATTTTTTGAACATGGAAGACTTTTATTTTCTCTCTGTAGGGGCATTTGCGTTAAATATTCTCAGTGGTTATCAAATTATAGATTCTCTTAAAACTTTGCATATGTGTAAAGAACGCAAGGAAGAAGTGGCAGAAATTTCTCAAGAAGTTAAGAAATTAAAAGCATGTGAACAGTTAATAAAATAACTGTTTTCTTTTTTCTATTGACTATTTTTTAAAAAAGTTTAAAATATATAGTATGAAAAAAGTTGAATTATTAGCCCCTAGTGGCGATTTGGAGAGTTTACAAGCAGCAATAAATAATGGTGCTGATGCTGTTTATTTGGGTTTGGGTGATTTTAATGCGAGAGCAAAATCAACCTATTTTACCACGGAAAATATACGCGAAAATATTAAACTAGCACATCTTTTTGGTGTGAAAGTCTATATTACTATAAACACTTTGGTAACTGATGACGAGATGCCACGTTTTCTTGATTTAGTTAAAACGTGCGTGCTAGCCAAAGCCGATGCCTTTATAGTACAAGATTTTGGCTGTGCGTATTTACTGAAAAACTTGTTCCCTAATATTGAATTACACGCCAGCACGCAAATGGGCATTCACAATGTAGATGGAGCGAGGTTTGCTAAAAGCTTAGGGTTTAGCCGAGTGGTTTTATCTCGTGAAGCGACTTTGCAAGATATTATTCAAATAAAGCAAGAGACTGGACTTGAAATAGAATATTTTGTGCAAGGGGCACTCTGTGTAGCGTTTAGTGGTAATTGTTATTTTAGTGCTTTGGAACATAATCAAAGTGGCAATCGCGGGAAATGCCTACAACTTTGCCGACTCCCCTACACCGCTTACCTTGACAACAAAAATGTAGGCTCAGGATACTTGCTCTCAGCACGTGATTTGTGTTTGATGCCAAACATTGAAGAATTAATCAATGCGGGCGTGGATAGTTTTAAAATTGAAGGTAGATTGCGTAGAGCGGGTTATGTGGCGCAAAGTGTAGCAAGTTACCGCTCTGCTATTGATAGTTTATCGCAAAATAAACAATTTGATTTGAATAGCGAGATTGATAAGTTAAAACGAGTTTTTTCACGTGGCGAATTTAACTATTCGGCATATTTAAATAATAATGATAAAATAATCAACAAATTAAATCAAAATCACTCTGGCATTTTAATCGGTAAAATATTAAAAGTAGAAAAATTTAAAGATTTGTTTAAAATTTATATACAATCTAATCACCATTTAACTACGAGTGATGGCTTGAAATTTTATAATGCACAAGGTGTAGAAGTAGATAGTTTAGGTGTGGGCAATGTAGAAATAGTAGGCAAAAACACTTATGCAATTTTCACAAAACATAAGTTGTCCCCCGAACTTATTGTTCACCTTACATTAGACAAAAAATTAGAAGATAATGCTATTAACAACAAACGAAAAATTAACTTAAATTTAGAATTTACAGCACAACAAAATAAACCATTTAATATAAAAATTAATTACAAAGATTTGCAATTAAATTATTCAAGTGATTTTATCTGTCAGCCAGCAAAAACAACACCAACAAACACACAAGAAATTACCGAAATTTTTACAAATCTAGACTTAAATATTTTTGATGTTAAAATAACTAAAATTGATTTAGAAAATGTATTTATTCCTAAATCTGCATTAAAGCAAGCACGCAGAGATTTGCAAGAAAAAATCAAAGATTTAATTATCAATAATTATGAAAGCAAACTTAGAAATGTAACTATACCGCAAAATTATGACACTTACCTATCAAAAACACCTTGTATAGTTGCTAAATTTGAAAATATATTAGTAATTAATGAAAAAACAGATTTAAATAAAATAAATATTAAAAATAATGATTTAATTGCGTTACAGCCTGAAAACTGGGATTTTAAAAATATAGAAAATAAATTAAAAAATATTAAAAATTTAAGCAATTTTATGGGGTTAGTTTTGCCCACTATTGCTAATTTTAAAGATTTAAAAATAATTGATGAAATTGTACAAAAAATTGATAAAAATGTTTATTTAGTTATCAACAATTTATACGGTTTAAAGTATGCAAATTCGCACAATTTAATCGCTGGTGTTGACTTAAATATTTATAACAAGTTTGCGGTTTTAAGTTTGCAAAATTACGGGGTTAAACAATTCGTTTGGAGTAAGGAATTAAAGCCAAAATTAGAAAACGTTTATGAATTTACATATGGACATCAAGCGTTAATGCACTTTGCCCACTGCCCTTTCAAAACCTTATTTGAAAACACTTGTGCTAATTGCAAGTTTGGTAATAATCTAATTTATAAAGGCAATAATGATGAAAAATATGAGATTCATAGAACGAAAATTTCTCAATGCTATTTTACACTTTACCAAAACAAATTAACTAATAAAATCAAGATGAAATTGAATTATATTGATTTAAGGTTTTAAATTCACTAATATAATACAAAAATGTTGAAAAATTATATTTTTTATATTATAATCATATCGTAAAATTTACTAAGGAGAAAATAAGTATGACATGGAATGAATTTTGGGACACAATTGTAAACTTCTTAGCCACAAGTGGTTTACAAGTACTTTATGGAATCCTTGTGTTAATAGCGGGCTTAATTCTTATTAAATTACTAATGAAATTAATTAATCGCATTTTATTAAGAACTAAACTAGAACGTATTACACAAGGTTTTATTAAATCTATTGTGAAAGTATTGTTGTATGCTGTGCTGATTTTTGCCGTGCTGCAAATGTTTGGAATTCCTATGACAGGGTTAGTTACCGTACTTGCTACTGCTGGTGCTGCTATTGCCCTATCACTAAAAGACAGCCTTTCACACGTGGCAAGCGGTATGATTTTGATTTCAAACAAGCCTTTTCATCAAGGGGACTACATTCAAGTAGACAATCTAGAAGGTACTGTAAAAAGTATTAAGATTATGAATACTGAAATTGTTACAACCGACAACAAAACAGTGATTTTGCCTAACTCAACAATACTAAATTCTAATCTAATCAATTATTCACGCGAAGGTATTAGACGTTTTGAAATGACTTTTGAAGTTGCTTTTGAAACTGACTTAAATCTTGCGAAAAAAGTTTTGCTTGATGTTTGTCGCAGTAATGGAAAAATTTACTTAACTCCTGAACCTGAAGTGCATTTGAAAGAACTCACAGATTCAGGTTTGCAATTATTTTTAACTTTTTGGTCTAAAGGGCCATATTGGGAAATTTACTTTTACATAATGGAACACGCATACAATGAATTTAAACGAAATAAAATTTCACTATCTTATGGACAACTTGAAGTACATATGCGTACTGATAACGCAGTATTACCTTATGATTCAGAACCTTTACCAGAACGCATTGAGCAACAACCTGAAGAAAATGCTATGGAAGAAAATTTTATAGATAAAATTTTTGATGCTAAGACATATAATACTAAAAACATCAAATCACGCAAGAAAAAGAAATTAGAGAAAAAACAACAAAAAATTGAACAACAATTACTCGCTTTGCAAGAAAAAGAAACCAAAAACGAAACAAATGTTGCGGAAACAACTACTACTTCCCCTGTGGAAATAACTACATCAAATGAAACAAAAGACGCAATAAACAACAACCAAACTGAAACAAAAAACACAAAAACTGAAGAAAATAAGTAAAAAAATACAATATATTAATTAATTTTATATAATTTTAATAAAATTTTTGCTTATTTCAAAAAACACGATCTAATTAAATCTTCGTGTTTTTTATTTTAGTTTTAGTTTTTATTAAATATAATATTAAAAATTACACAAAAATTAACGCATAATACAATGCATAGTACCTAAAAAATGCGTAAAAATATATAAAAAATAGTAATTTTTAATAAAATTTAAAAAATAAAAGCTTAATGTATTATTAAAATAAATAAAATAATGGTGCAAAAAATTTATAAAATTATCATTAAAAAATTTTACATTATTT
>CALWTE010000020.1 GCA_944384375.1 uncultured Clostridia bacterium
CACACCACAAAGCACGAATAACTAAATGTTCGCTTTGTGGTATCTCACACCAAAACGTATTCCACAATGTTAATTTAAAAGACGAGTAATTGAGCGTTTTGGGACATCACACCACAAAGCACGAAAAACTAAAATGTTCGCTTTGTGGTATCTCACACCAAAACGTATTCCACAATGTTAATATAAAAGACGAGTAATTGAGCGTTTTGGGACATCACACCACAAAGCACGAAAAACTAAAATGTTCGCTTTGTGGTATCTCAAACCAAAACGTATTCCACAATGTTAATTTAAAAGACGAGTAATTGAGCGTTTTGAATATTAGACAACACATTAAATAAAATATAAGTATTAAAAAAATGGAAATGTTTTTTGCAAAATATTTTTCTTTTAATACTAAAAAACACCTTCTAGTTTAAAATTAGAAGGTGTTTTTTGTATCACATATAATGCTACTTATTACAAATCTTTAAAACTGATTAAATCAATGCCGTCAAAGTAGCCTTGTTCTTTTGCTTCTTTTAAAACGGCTATTTCATTTTCACGATATAAATAGTTTGTCTGTGTGCGGGTGTAATCGTCAATATAGCCTACGTGAGTAAGTATTTCAAGAGTTATGTCTTTATCCCAAAACAAACTCTTTAATACATTAAATGTGCTTATATCCACTCCACTTCCATGAAAAGCAAAACTAAATTCGTCAGTAGTTTTTAACCCCATTTGACGTGCTAAATCTCTTGCGTTTTCGTCCATAGAACGAACAGGCAATTTGTATTCTTGTGCTAATTCCAAATATGCTTTCAAAATATTAGGGATTTCATTAAAGTAGTGATGGTGGTCTAGGTGAGTAGGCTTTAGCCCGCTTGCTAGGAATTTTTCAATTTGTGCTCGCAACTCTTTCTTTGCGTCTAAATATTGAGTGTAGTATCCCAGCATACAAACATAGTGAAAAGTTCCATTTTCGTCAACTAGACTAGGTACTTCGCTTGCAGGTAAAACCGATTTGCCATAAGTTAAATTTAAGTGAATACCTACGTTATCTAATTTTAAGTCTTTGGCTAAATTAATTGCTTCGTCAGTGTAGGGGGTGTTCATCATCATTGTAGTACTTGTAACTAAACCATTTTGCAAACACTCAACAATACCTTTATTTACACTTTGACTCAAACCAAAATCATCTGCATTCAAAATTAATTTCATTATTTACTCCTATTTTTTAAATTAAAAAAGTCCCACAAGATTTGCGGGAGTTTTCTGTCTTACTTTGCTGAATTTTTTGCATTATTCAATTCACGAGCAAGATTTGCTTTTTTGCGTGAAGCAGTGTTAATGTGGTAAACATTATCAAGTCTTGCACGGTCAATCAAACTAAATACGTTCTTTAAAATCTCTTCCGCTTGACTTAATTCATTTGCCTTGATTGCTTCACGGAATTTACGAATTTCAGTTGCAATACGAGATTTCTTAGACTTATTAGCAACGCGTGCTGCTTCACTTGTGATAATTCTCTTTTTCTGTGATTTTATATTTGCCACTTTTGTACTCCTAAGAAAAAATTTTTGTTACTTATCTATATTATCATAAATTTTTTTATTTTGCAAGAGTTATTAAGTATTTTTTTGTAAATAATTCAAAAGTTAGGGGGTAAATATGATTTTTAGCGACTTGATAGATGAAAAAATTAGCGATAGTGCTGATTCTGGTGTTTTAGGTGAAGTATCTTATACTGGTAAGTATGGCTTAAAAGTTTTTGATATGAATTTAGAAGACGAACAGTTAGCAAGACGCTTAGGTAAAGAAAACGGCATTTATAAAACGGTTAATATTGACAAAATTATTCATACATCGCATTTAGCACGTGAATATCTAATAAATGTTTTGGTAGATGCAATTGAATTTTTTATAAAAGAAGTAGATAAAAAAGAGCCTAGCATTTTGGTGGTTGGTTTAGGTAACGCTTTTTTGCTTGCCGATAGTTTGGGTGCTAAAGTGGTTACAAATTTACTCATTACTCACAACTTACCCAAAGATATAAAAAGGAGTCTAGGTGATTTATCAGCTCTTATTCCAGGTGTTAGTGGACTAAATGGAATTAGCACTTATAACATAGTAAAAAGTGTAGTAGATACAGAAAAACCTGATATTATAATTGCAATAGACGCCCTTACTGCAAAGAATTATGAAAGGCTAGGTTGTAGTTTTCAGTTTAGCAATACATCAGTAAGTCCAGGTGCGGGAGTGGGGAATGTAAATAGAAAGTTAAGTAAATACAATTTAGGTGTAGATGTTATTGCGGTGGGTGTTCCATTAATGATAAATGCTAAAAACTTTGCCGATTTGGCAGAATTGCCGAATTTGGTTGTTACTCCTAAAGAAATTGATATTTATGTAAACACATGTGCAAAAGTTTTAGCAAAAGCACTAAATATTGCTATTCATGGCAAAAAATATAAGTTTTTTATTTAAAAGTAGTGAGCAAAAATTTTCGTGCAGTCATAAATTACTACTATGAAAAATCCAAAGCATAGTAAAAGTAAAGTTTTAATAATGGACTCTGGGGTCGGGGGATTAACTATATTAAACGAATCAATCAAACTCAACCCTAATCTTGACTATTACTATTTTGCCGATTACAAGTCTTTGCCATACGGTACAAAAAGCCCTGCTGTAATTCGCAAAAGCCTTGTGAATAATTTAAACTTATTGCAGGAGAAGTTTGACTTTGATGTATTAGTTTTAGGGTGTAATACTTTAACCGCTGTTGCTGTGGATTTTTTGAGACGTCTTTACCCTGATAAAATAATAATAGGTACAGAACCAGCAATAAAAGTCGCAATTAATAATCAAAAGACTAATATTTTATTGCTAGCGACACCAAATACAATTAAATATAATAAATTAATAAATCAATGTAAGGAAGATAAAAATTTAAATTTACAATTAAAACCTATGGCAACCCTGGCTGATTTGATAGAGCATAATATAGGCAATTTAAGGGAATTAAGGCCAGTAATTTATAAATTATTAGGCGATTATACAGGGTATATTGATAGTATAGTGCTAGGTTGCACGCACTATATATATTTAAGTAAAATGATAAGAGAATATTCTCAAGTACCCGTTTTTGATGGCAATTTTGGTGTAATAAAACAAATTCAAAAGAAAACCAATCCTAAGAAAAAGGCAGGCAAAGTTTACGTCTTGACTAATGACATTAAGAAAAACGACAACCTGCTAAAAGCATGGGAAATTTTGCAATCAGAGGGGGTGAGGGAATGTGCGGAATTGTTGGCTACGTAGGAGAAAAATTAGGCTTGCCGATTGTAATTGATTGCTTAACTAGACTTGAATATCGCGGATATGATTCATCAGGTGTAGCATATGTAGATAACGAAGATTTAGTGGTAAAAAAACAGTTGGGTAAATTAAATAATTTAAGTAGTAATCTAAAAAATAAGATTATTCCAGCATCTTGTGCAATAGGTCATACAAGGTGGGCGACTCATGGTGAACCAAGTATTCAAAACGCACACCCGCAACAAGACGAGAATAAACTTTTGGCTCTCGTACATAATGGAATTATAGAAAATTTTAATAATCATAAACAAAAATTAATCGGTAAGGGTGTAAAATTTACGTCGCAAACCGACACAGAAGTGATAGCACAACTTTTAGGGCGCGAATTACAAAAAGTGCTTAATACTGGTGACAACTATTCGCAAAATAAAATGCATAGTACTATGCATAGTACTTCAAGTTTAACTAAAAAACAAGTTTTGCGAGCCATACATAATGTAATAAATTCTCTTGATGGTGCATTCGCTTTTGCTGTGGTTGTAAAAGGAATGGACGACTGTATATTTTTTGCAAAATTTAAGAGTCCACTTATTCTAGGCAAGGGAATAGATGAAAACTTTTTGTCCAGTGATGCGACTGCAATTTTGCCTTATACTAATAAAATTTATTCGCTTATGGACGGAGAATTTGGGTATATTGATAAAAAGAAAATTGAAGTTTTTAATAGTTCATTTAAACCTGTCAAGGTTAAATTTGAAAGCTTACAAATTGAACCAGAACAAATAATGCTGGGTGATTATCAACACTTTATGCATAAAGAAATTGAGCAGGGTGCCGAAAGCGTAATAAATACTTTGGATAGATTATCTAGCGAATTGCAAAATTTACCTAATGGAATATTTTTGAATGATTTTAATTTGCATATAGTCGCTTGTGGTACAGCTCTGCATGCAGGTAGAGTGGGTAAATATATTATAGAGAATCAGTTAAGAATTCCCGTCAACGTAGATTATGCTAGCGAATTTAGATATAAAAATCCCATACTAGATAATAAAAGTGTTTGCCTTTTTATTAGCCAAAGTGGAGAGACGGCGGATACTTTAAGCAGTCTAGAATTAGCCAAGCAAAAGGGTGCTGTAACCATTGCTATAACAAATGTGCCAGCTAGCAGAATTGAAAAAATTGCAGACTATTGCATTCACACTAGTGCTGGCCCTGAAATAGCGGTCGCGTCTACAAAGGCGTATTTAGCACAATTAGCAGCACTATATGCTTTTGCGGAACACATAGCGAAACTACGTGGAATAGAAATAAGTTTCTCAATTAAAAAAATAAAAACTGAAGTAATGCGGTTTAGTAAGTTTACATATAGAGACAAGTTAGGCGATATAGTAAAAGACATAAAAGAGCAAGAAAGCGTGTATTTTGTTGGGAGGGGTTTAGATTACATATTAGCATTAGAGAGCGCATTAAAACTAAAAGAAATTTCATATATTCACTGTGAAGCATTTCCACTCGGTGAATTAAAACACGGGTCACTGGCTTTAATTAATAGGGAAAGTGTAGTAATCGCAATACTTACACAAAAAGATTTAATAGAAAAAACTTTAAACGGTATTCACGAACTAAATAGCCGTGGCGCAAAAATTATTTTGTTTAGTCCGTTTGAAGAATTAAAAGACAATGTTTATAAATTTATAAAAACACCTTTGGTAGATGATTGTTTGAGCCCATTTGTCGTGATTAAGCCTTTGCAAATTTTGGCTTACCTTACGTCACTTAGTAAAGGTTTGGACCCTGATAAACCTAGGAATTTAGCGAAATCTGTAACAGTTGAGTAATTAGAGAAATCAACAAAAAATTGTTGATTTTTTTCTTTGTATAATGTATAATAAATTACTATTAATTTTTTAGGAGACTTAGAAGTAAAAATGCAAAACAATCAAGATTTTAAAAATGCTCAAAATAATGAAAATGTTGTAGAAACTAAAGCGGTTAAAGTTGATGTTAGTTTAGACGATACAGTAAAAACTAACAAAAAATATTATGCTTTGTATTTATCTAACATTGTAGGAGTCCCAGGTGTGAATCTAACTTGCGATGTGCAGAACGAGAGAGAAGCTTATAGCATAAAAAAAGCTTTTGATGCAGGCACACCGATAGTGCTAGTTGCTAGTAAAAAGACAGATGGTAGCGACGTGCAGATTGAAGACTTTTATGATATAGGTTGTTTGGCTTTTATCAAAAAAGTTAGTAATCAAGCAGACACCCTAAAAGTTATGGTAACTGGTGAACGTCGTGTAAAAATAACCAAGTTTGAAAATGCAACCAGTTTGACAGTTGAAGTAGACGAAGTTGCCGAACTCAATACAGACAGTGCTTATACTTTGAGTTTGGTAAATGATATTAAATCAACTCTAGCAAAACTTGCGAACGAGCGAATTTTGCCAGTATCCTTGCGTTCTAGTTTATTTAATGTTGAATTGACGCCTTCGGAATTTGCTGATTCATTAGTGCATTTGCTTGCTAAAAACGACGTAGCACAACAGGGCGAATTGCTTAATGAATTAGACGTTGAGAAACGTCTTGAAATGTTACTCGGTATGGCTAAAAAATTCATTCAAGAACTTGAAATAAGAAAGGAAATTGATGACAAAGTAAATAGTAATATTCAAAAGACGCAAAAAGAGATTTACTTGCGTGAACAATTGAATGTTATTAGCAAAGAATTAAATGGCGAAGCGGACGAGAACGAAGAATTTAGGAAAAAAGTCAAAGAATTAGGTATGCCTAAAGATTCGGAAGAAAAAGTTCTAAAAGAAATCAACCGTATGTCAAAACTTCCTTTTGGTTCGCCAGAACTAGGTTACATTCGTAACTTTATTGAAACTGTTATTGAATTGCCATGGTCAAAGAGAACGAAAGACAACATAGACATTGAAAAAGCAAGACAAATTTTAAATAACGAACACTACGCTTTGGACGAGGTTAAAGAAAGAATTTTAGAGACTTTGGCTGTTATTAAATTAACTAAAAAAGTAAACGCACAAATCATTTGTTTAGTAGGCCCACCAGGAGTGGGTAAGACTTCTATTGCAAAATCAATCGCAAATGCAATGGGGCGTGAGTACGTTCAGGTTAGTCTCGGTGGTGTAAATGACGAAAGTGTAATTAGGGGGCACCGTAGGACATATGTAGGCGCTATGAGTGGTAGAATTTTAGCAGGTATGAAACAGGCTGGCACAATTAACCCAGTATTCTTGCTAGACGAAATTGATAAAATGACGGCCGATGCTAGGGGCGACCCTGCTAGTGCACTCCTTGAAGTGCTTGACCCAGCACAAAACGACCACTTTAAAGATAGTTTCCTTGAATTGCCTTATGATTTGAGTCAAGTAATGTTTATACTGACAGCAAATGACGAAAGTAAAATTCCTTATGCATTGCATGACCGTATGGAAATCATTCATTTGCGCGCTTATACTGAATTTGAAAAAATTGAAATTGCAAAGAAATATCTACTTCCTAAGCAAGAAAAACTTGCAGGTATTCCAGAAGGTACTGTAAAATTGAGCGATGATTTATTACGTGTCATAATTAATGAATACACTTTTGAAGGTGGTGTGCGTGAATTAGAGCGTAAAATTGCTACTATTTGCAGAAAATATGCTACCTTTATAGTTGAAAGTAAAAAGTTTAAAGACGTTGCTTTGGATAACATAGAAGACTACTTAGGCAAAGATAGATATCCTATGCTAGATATTTATAAAGCAGGTAAAGTAGGAGAGATTGTTGGTTTAAGTGTCTATGGTGATATAGTAGGTAAAGTGCTACTTATTGAATCAGTATTAGTGCCAGGCAAGGCGGAAATTGTCCTTACAGGTAAACCGGGTAAAGCAATGAAGGAATCAGCCGAGCAGGTTTACACACTTGTTAGGTCTAGAGCAAAAGACTGGGGAATTAGCAAGAAAGTTTTAAAGAACAATACAATTCACGTTCACATTCCGCAAACTAATGGTGTGGAAGGGCCTAGTGCAGGTACAGCAATGACTACTGCAGTGGTTTCTGCACTTACGGGCATTCCTACAAGGGCAAGTGTAGCAATGACGGGTGAAATCAGTATTCGTGGTAAGGTTTTACCTATTGGTGGCGTAAGAGACAAGTTAATTGCAGCCGATAGAGCGGGTATTAAATTGTGTATTATTCCTAAAGACAATGAAAAAGACTTGTACAATGTTCCGCAAGAAGTAAAAGACAGAATGGAAATTAAAACTGTATCTACTATTAATGAAGTTCTTGCTCTAGCACTCCAAACTATGCCAGCATCAAAAAATGATGATGACGATAACGAAGACGATGACGAAAAGGACGAAGATTAATTTATGATTATAAAATCGGCAGATTTTATTAAGAGTATTGCCAGTTCCGGCGCTTTGTACGATTTACAGTTGCCGGAATTTGCTTTTGTGGGGCGTAGTAATGTGGGTAAGTCTAGCCTAATTAATAGCCTTACTAACCGCAAAAAACTAGCCAAAGCCAGTAGTACACCAGGCAGAACAAGGTTAATAAATTTATTTTTGATAAATAAATCATTCTATTTTGTTGACTTACCTGGTTACGGCTTTGCAAAGGCAAGTAAGCAGGAGCAAGCCAGTTGGCAAGAGTTAATTGGCGCTTACTTAGAGAATAGTAGTAATTTAAAGCGAGTTTTTGTTTTGGTAGATATTAGGCATACACCTACAGATAAGGACTTACTTATGTTAAATTATTTGTATCAGTATAATATTCCATTTAACATTGTCGCGA
This sequence comes from uncultured Clostridia bacterium, assembly GCA_944384375.1. GTDB lineage: Bacteria > Bacillota > Clostridia > Christensenellales > UBA1242 > UBA7867. Next base: position 8,104 of record CALWTE010000020.1, read on the forward strand.
CCAAGGCAGACAAACTTTCTAAGTCTCAAATTAACAAGCAAGTTTTAAATATTGCAAATACCTTAAATGTTGGCTTTAATGATATTATTGTATCTAGTGCCATTGATAAAAAAGGTAATGATAAAATTTTAGAAATTATAGAAAATTTATTAAAGTAGAGTATAAAATATGGTAATTAACGGAGTTATTGAAACAATTGTCTTTCAAAATAAAGAGAACGGCTTTACAGTCGCTCGTGTTTCATCTAACAAAGAATTAATTACTATTGTAGGCAAGTTATCTAAAATTTATCAAGGTCAAGAGATTGAAGCAACAGGTAATTTCGTCACAGACGCACGCTTTGGCGAACAATTTAGAGTAGATGCCTATACCATTAAAGAACCAAATACAAATGAAGGCATCATAAAATACTTATCCAGTGGCTTGATTGCTGGTATAGGCCCAGTTACCGCACAGAGAATTGTAGATAAATTTGGCTCACAAACTTTAGATATTATAGAACTTAACCCCTTAAAACTCAGTGAAGTAAAAGGTGTGAATTTAAAAAAAGCCGCCGAAATCGGTAGAACCTTTTTGGAACTAAAACGTATGCAAAACGTAGTTATGTTTTTACAAGATTACAATATCTCTACAAATATGGCGGTAAAAATTTTTAATAAATATGGTGACGAAGCACGAGAAATTATTAAGACTAACCCATATAAGTTGGTTGAAGATATGTCGCGAGTAGGATTCAAAACAGCGGATAAAATCGCTCTAAACGTAGGCATTCCTGCTGATAGTAAGTTTAGACTGCGTGCTGGGTTAATTTATCTATTGAATGAATCAAGTGAGCATGACGGTAATACTTATATGCCACTAGAAGACGTTTATGTCGGTTTAAGTAAGTTGCTTAATATTGATATCAACGAAAAGTTAGACGATTTTAATGAAGTGGTAGACCAGTTGACTTTGGAAAGTGTATTAAAGCGTTGTGAATTTAACGATATAGAAGCCTTAATGCTAGTAAAATACTATAATATGGAATTACGGATTGCTACCAAACTTTTAGCACTTAATCAGCAAGCAAGCGACATAAAAGAAGATATTTCACAAGAAATAGAACAATTTGAGATGTTTAACAAGGTTAAATTCCACCCCGACCAAATTCAAGCAATAGAAATGGCGACAAATAACGGTGTTTGTGTAATCACGGGTGGACCAGGTACAGGTAAGACAACGATTATTAAATGTATTTTACGAATTTTAAACGAACGTTGCGGGCGAATTGCATTGCTTGCCCCCACAGGACGTGCGGCAAAACGAATGAGTGAAAGTTGTGGTGAAGAAGCCAGCACTATTCACCGAGCATTAATGATAGATTATTCAGGCGGGGAAACAAAAGAAGATACCGCAATGTTCTTTTATAATGAGACAAATAAATTCCCTTATGATGCAGTAATTGTAGATGAAGTTTCTATGGTAGATGCTAGTCTAATGCTGTCACTAGTTTCAGCATTAAAGGTTGGCACGCGACTTATTTTGGTAGGAGATAAAAACCAGTTGCCGTCAGTAGGTGCAGGGAATGTACTTGCTGATATAATTAATTCACAGCAAATTGCTTGCACACAATTAACGCATATTTACAGGCAAAGTGAATCAAGTTTAATTATTTCAAATGCACACGCCATTAATGACGGGAATATGCCAGTTATAGATAATAAAAGCAAAGATTTCTTTTTCCAAGAAAAGGAGAGACAGCCTGAAATTGCTAGTACTATTTTAGCGCTTGTCAGTAGGCGTCTCCCTAAATTTATGAATGTTGAGCCGATTAAAATTCAGGTGTTAGCACCTATGCGTGTAGGTGTTTGTGGTGTTGACAATTTAAATAATATAATTCAGAAAAAAATTAACCCCTTTGACGAAACTAAAGCCGAAATGCGTTTTGAAAGGACGGTTTTTCGTGTGGGCGATAAAGTTATGCAAACTGCAAATAACTACACACAGGTTTGGCGTAAACCTAATAAAAACGGCAGTTGGGAAGTCGGTGAAGCGGTTTTCAACGGCGATATAGGTTTTGTCACTAATATTAATACAGATACTGACAGTCTAGAAGTTACTTTTGAAGACGGCAGAGTGGCAGAATACAACCGCGAAGACGCAAAACAATTAATGCTAAGTTATGCTATTACAATTCACAAGAGTCAAGGTAGTGAGTTTGATATAGTTGTTATACCTATTATAGCGGGGGCAAGTAGTATTTTGACACGTAATTTGCTCTATACTGCTGTTACACGAGCTAAAAAGATGGTAGTGCTGGTCGGGACAAAGAAGAATTTAGTAATGATGATAAAAAATAACTATACAGCCAAAAGATATAGTGCATTAGGAATTTTCCTAGAAAAGCAATCTAAAAATATGGAGAGCATAGAGATATGAGTGGAGAAAAAACAAAGAGTATAAAAAATATTAGTGTAGGTAGTAAAAAAACACAAAGTAAAGTATTAGGCGCTTTTGCGGGCGTTCTTTCTGGAATTTATAAGAGAGCGTGTAGTATTTTTTATCCAGCATATATTAAATGCATAATTTGTGGCGATGATTTAAAGCAAAAACAGCATATAGAAATTTGCGACAAGTGCCAATGTAAACTGCATTTTATTTCGGAAAAAGAATGTTGTCAAGGCTGTGGCGCTCCTATTGCGGGACAAGGTAAGTATTGCTTAAATTGTAAGGAAGGCGATAGGCAGTTTGATATAGGTAGGAGCGTTTTTGTTTATGAAGGCGAAGTCAAAAATTTAATTGCTGGACTAAAATATAACAACAAACCTTATATTTCTAGGACTTTGAGTCAATACTTAGCAAAACTATATAAAGAGTTAGACTGGCAAGCCGATTTAATAATTCCAGTTCCTTTAAGTTCTGCTCGTAAAAAATGGCGTGGCTACAATCAAGCAGAACTACTTGCCGAAGGAGTTAGTGATATTTTAGGAATTCCTATCAATACTGAAACCTTAGTAAAGATAAAAGACACCGATTCGCAAGCGACATTGACTTTACAAGAAAGACGCAAAAATCTATTGTCATCATTTAAGGTTTTAGATAAGTATGTCGTTCGTGGTAAGAAAATTTTACTTATTGACGATGTAATGACGACTGGGTCTACCGCGAATGCTTGTACGACAGCACTCAAAAAAGCGCACGCAGACAAAGTGTTTGTATTGACAATTGCACACGGAAAAATGGAAATTCCGACACAATCTGCCATAAAAGATATCAAAAACGTTATTAATTTGGCAAAATAACTTTTCAATTTTTAGATTTTATTATATAATAGTTGCACATCAATTGTAGGAGAAAAAAATGAGTTTATTAAATATTTTTGCATCAGATAATACTAGAAGTTTGGCAAAACTTGAAAAAATGGCAAAGAAAATAGAAGATTTAGCACCTAAGTATGAAGCAATGGACAACGAGACTTTGCAGGCGCAGACACCTATACTAAAAGAAAGACTAGCAAATGGCGAAACACTAGACGATATTCTTTATGATGCTTATGCTTTGGTACGTGAAGCAAGTACACGTGTATTAAATATGCGTCATTTCCACTATCAACTTATCGGTGGTATCGTATTGCATCAAGGTCGTATTGCAGAGATGATGACTGGTGAAGGTAAAACTATCGTTGCTACATTACCAGCATACCTAAATGCTCTTGCGGGTAAAGGCGTTCACGTAGTAACCGTAAACGAATATCTTGCTAGCACAGGTGCCGAAATTATGGGTAAGGTTTACCGTTTCTTAGGTTTGACTGTTGGCTGTAGTTTTAGTAATATGACACCTGACCAAAAACGTAAAGCCTATGCTTGTGATATTACTTATAGTACAAATAATGAATTAGCTTTTGACTACTTAAGAGATAACCTTGTACGTAGAGCAAAAGACAGAATGTGTCGTGGCTATAACTTTGCAATAGTGGACGAGGTTGATAGTATTTTAATTGACGAGGCTCGTAACCCATTAATTATTAGTGGTCGTGGTTTCAAATCAAGCGACCAGTATTTAAAGGCACAACGTTTTATTAGGAATTTAAAACGTGATACCGACTATGTGGTTGACGAAGAGAAAAAGGCCGTTCACTTAACCGAAGAAGGTACAGACAAGGCAGAAAAATACTTTAATGTTGAGAGTTTGAGCGACGTAGGTAATGTTGAGTTAAATCAACACATTTTGAATGCTTTACGTGCTAACTTTATAATGAAGGCAGAGAGCGACTATATCGTACGTGATGGTAAAGTCTTGATTGTAGACCAGTTTACAGGTCGTATTATGGAAGGTCGTAGGTATAGTAACGGTTTGCACCAAGCTATTGAAGCGAAGGAAGGCTTGCAAGTTAAAGACGAGTTGTTGACAGTCGCAACTATTACTTTGCAAAACTACTTTAAAATGTATCACAAGTTAAGTGGTATGACAGGTACAGCAAAGACAGAAGAAGCCGAATTTAACAAAATTTACAACCTAGATATTGTATCAATTCCTACTAACTTACCTATGATTCGTATTGACGAGCCTGACATAATTTATACGACAATCGCAGGTAAATTTAGGGCAGTCGTTGAGCGAATTGCCGAAGCATACGAGCGTGGACAACCAGTACTTGTGGGTACTGTGACAATTGAGCGAAGCGAGCAACTAAGCGACCTTTTGCGTAAAAAAGGCATTCCGCACAATGTGTTAAACGCAAAGAATCACGCAAAAGAAGCGGAAATCGTAGCGCAGGCTGGTAGATTTAAGGCGGTAACTATTGCAACAAACATGGCTGGTCGTGGTACCGACATTTTGCTAGGTGGCAACCCTGAATTTTTGGCAAAAGCACAATTATATAAAATGGGTTATACGCAAGAAGTTATTGACCAGGCGACAGCCTTTTTGCCTAGCACAGACGAAAAAGTTTTGGAAGCAAAAGGCAATTACGATAAATACTTAGCACACTACAAAGAGCAAACAGACAAAGAAAAACAACAAGTTATTGATTTGGGGGGCTTGCTTGTAATCGGTACAGAACGTCACGAATCACGTCGTATTGATAACCAGTTACGTGGTCGTGCTGGTCGTCAAGGTGACCCTGGCCGTAGTGTGTTCTATATCTCACTAGAAGACGATTTGGTACGTATTTTTGGTGGCGATAGATTAAAGAGTATTAGTAATTTCTTTAAGATTGACGAAGATACACCTTTCCAAATGAAGACTTTGTCAAGACAAATTGAACGCGCACAAAAGAAGGTTGAAGCACGTAACTATGCTAGCCGTCGTAACGTTTTGGAATTTGACGACGTTATTAACAAGCAACGTAATATTATCTATACCGAAAGGAACAAGATTCTTGACGGCGAAGACGTACATGAGCAAATTAGGCAAATGTTTCCAGATGTTATTAATGTCGCATTAGCAAATAGTGTGGATATGGATAAACCTAGTATAGAATGGGATTTAGCAGAAATCAACCGTTCGCTTGAAGACAAACTTTATCCAAAAGGTACTAATTTTGTTACCGAAAAAATGTTGGAAGACACTATCTTAGACGAATTAAGCGAAACCGTTTTGGAAGACGTGTGGAAACGTTATGATGACAAAAAGGCCGAAGTAGAGAGTGTGGGTATTCCTTTTGTTGAAATTGAACGTTCTATTCTACTTGATATGGTTGACCACGCGTGGATGGAGCATATTGATGCTATGTCAACACTTAGCCACGAAATTTTGGTTCAATCATTAGGTCGTCAAGACCCTATTGTAGCCTACAAGCGAGAAGGTTTTGCTATGTTTGACGAAATGATTTCAAACATTCGTGAAAAAACTTGTACAATTTTGTTAAATATAAAAGTTCGTCCTGCTGTTGTTCAACCACAGCCACAACCACAACCAATGGACTTAGTGGCTAGTACTGGTGGTAAACCACAGCAAAAGAAAGCAAGACCGCAAGCCACAGTTAGACACGCAAACAAAGTAGGGCGTAATGACCCTTGCCCTTGTGGTAGTGGTAAAAAATACAAAAATTGTTGTGGCAAAAATGAATAATTAATTTAATTAATGCTTAATTAATTTTATCTATCAATTACATTAATTTTAAAAAGTAAAATTTTTAGAAAGGTTTTTATTTAATGACTTACGAACAAATAAAATCTAAAATAGCAGAAAATCAAAAATCGCTGGAAGTAATTCAAGCGGTTTTTGATATATCTAAGCTAAAAAAAGATTTAACTAAATTAGAGCAGGAGCAACAAGCCCCAGATTTTTATAATGATTTGAATAGAGCGCAGACAGTAGGCAAGCAAATCAGTGCTTTAAACAAAAAAATTGATAAATTAACTAAAATTCATAATGACTTTAAAAGTTTAACTGAAGTATTTAAAGATTGTACAGAAAATGATATTGAAATGCTAGACGAAATCGCTACTGAGTTAAAAAAGATAGAGCCTATTATTGAAGAAATGCGCTTGACTGCTCTTTTGGGCGGAAAATATGATAAACTAGGCGCAATTCTTACCGTTCAAGCGGGTGCTGGTGGGACTGAAGCGCAAGACTGGGCGGAAATGCTACTACGTATGTACACGCGTTATGCAGAAAAAATGGGCTTTGATTGTACAACCTTAGATTATACGGTGGGTGATGGTGCTGGTATCAAGGGTGCGACTATCAAAATTGACGGCGAATATGCCTATGGATATTTAAAGGCAGAAAAAGGCGTGCATAGACTCGTGCGTATTTCACCATTTGATAGTAATTCCCGTAGACATACGAGTTTTGCTAGTATTGAAGTTATGCCCCAGATTGAAGACGATAATGAGATTGAAATAAAAGATAGCGACTTAAAAATTGACACGTTCCATAGTGGTGGTAATGGTGGACAAGGGGTAAATACGACCGATTCTGCGGTAAGAATTAGACATATCCCTACAGGTATAGTGGTACAGTGCCAAAACCAGCGTAGCCAAATTCAAAATAAAGAATCAGCAATGAAAGTCTTGCGCGCGAAATTAGCAGAAATGCAGGAAGAAGAAAGACAAGCCAACTTAAAACAAGTGCAAGGTGGACTCAAAAAAATAGAATGGGGTAGCCAAATTCGTAGTTACGTTTTTTGCCCTTATACTATGGTAAAAGACCACCGCACAGACTACGAAACCAGCAATGTAGAAGCCGTTATGGACGGCAACATTCAAGATTTTATATTAGAATATTTAAAAAAGAGTGTTTAAAAATGGAAGAAATATTAATAAGGAAAGCCGAAGTCCGCGATTATGAAGATTTGGATAAAATTTTTTACGATGTTGGTTCATTACACAAAAAAATTCACCCCGAAATATTTAAAGACGGAGCAAATTTTCATTTAAATAAAGACTATTATATAGACAGTTTATCACAGCCAGAAAATTATTCAATTGTTGCAGAGTGTAGCGGACAAGTTGTGGGGTTTTTAATGGCAAAAATGATTTCTGGATTTTCACCACAAAATAATATAATGAATATTTCTAAATTTGGTGTAGCAGAAGAATTTAGACACCATAATATAGGTAGTGAGTTAATGAATTATATTACAAATACGGCAAAAGAACTAGGCTGCTCTCGTATAGAATTAAATGTTTATAATAACAATACACCAGCAAAAAACTTTTATAAAAAACAAGGCTTTTTAGTTCAAAGGCTTAGGCTAAGCAAAGAGATTTAATTATAAAGGTATTAGTATGACTTATATAGAAAGAATGAAAGAAAAAGTTCAAGACATACGCAAGCAAAAAGATGTCTTGATTTTAGCGATTGAAAGTAGTTGTGATGAAACAAGTGTCGCTGTCGTAAAAAATGGTAGGCAAGTTTTATCTAATATAATTTCGTCTCAAATTGAAATTCACCGTCATTTTGGCGGGGTTGTGCCCGAAGTCGCTAGCAGAAACCATATTTTAAATATTATTCCGCTAGTAGAACAGGCTTTGACTAGTGCTAAACTTACATTAAATGATATTGATGCAATAGGTGTAACTCAAGGAGCGGGGCTTGTTGGCGCTCTTTTGGTGGGGTTGACGACCGCAAAGGCTTTGGCATATGCTCTAGATAAACCACTAATTGCAGTAAATCATATAAAAGGGCATATCGCAGCAAACTATATCGCATTTCCTGAATTAGAGCCACCTTTTATGTGTTTAATTACTAGTGGCGGACATACCGCAATTGTAAAAGTAGAAGATTACAATAAATTGACGAAAATAGGCTCCACTCAAGACGATGCAATAGGTGAAGCGTATGATAAAGTTGCCCGAATTTTAGGGCTAGAGTATCCAGGCGGAGTGAAAATTGATAAACTAGCACAAGGTGTTGAGCCTAAAATCAAATTTACGCATAACGACACTTTAGCAAATTCCTATGACGTTAGTTATAGTGGGCTAAAGACAGCAGTCATTAATTACGTACATAAATTAGAGCAGAACGGAGAAAAGTTAGACGTTCCGCAAATTGCAGCATCTTTTCAGCATCAAGCAATTACAATGATTACAGAAAAAGTCATTCGCGCTTGTAAAGAATTTAAGCAAAACAAATTAGTCCTTGCTGGCGGGGTGGCGGCAAATAGTTATTTACGAGCGACTCTCACCAAATTATGCAAAGAAAATAACATAGAGTTATATTTTCCACCGCTTGAATTTTGTACCGACAACGCAGCAATGATAGGTTCAGTTGCATATTATCAACTTATGCAAGAAGACCCTGCCGATTTAAACATTTCTGCACTCCCCAGCATAGAAATAAAGTAAGATAAAATAATTTGCTGATAGAAAAGTTATCAAAAAATAAAAAAATGATAAAAAGAATAAACTGATTTTTAGAAAATAATATAAACAAAGTGAATTTTTCGGTAAAAATATGTATATAAAGATTAAATTTCTTCTTATTAATAATATAATAGTAGATAAAACCCTTATAAAAAATGTAAAGAACTAACCTTAAAATGAACTGCACCCCAAAGAAAGAGCATCTGCTCTTTTTCTTTATAGTTGATAAATAATTGAAAATTGAAAGTTAAGAATAATACTTTTACTTCATTATTATAAGGCGGTATTGCACAACCTGTGTAGTGTAATAGAAAGTTAAAAATTTTAAATTTAAAATCTCTATAGTTCGTGTCAACAATTGTTGACATGTATATAAAAGTAAACTAAAATCACAGCGACACAAATTATAGTAAAAGAACAACCAATTTGTTGTATTTATTCTACAAAACGACGCATACATAAGCATCATAACAAATAATTTTTAATATTAATGTACTCACTAATTAATAACATAAATCGTTTTTTGTAAAATTTAGTTAAATATAATTACAATTAAAAACTAATGGATTAAAAAAAATATGAGTCCTAAAAACTCATATTTTTTACATTATAAATAATTGTTACCTTATAAACAATGGTTTTGTGTAAATGTCGCTAATGCTAAATGGTTTTTGTTGGTCTTTTGTAATATCTAATAATAGGGAATAGAGATTGTTTGCTTTGTCTTCGGCATACATTAAAATTTTACCAAACGGGTCTTTTAGTGCTTGCATTGCGTCTTGTTTACGTGTAACTAAGACGGTATTACAATCATTGAGTGAAGATAAGATTTCTTTATCTTGTTTGACAGCCAGCACTTTGATATAAGGCATTCTATCTATTTCATAGATATGCTTTACAAATTCGCTCTTTATAGATAATAGGCAATCTACAATAATCCTTTGAATTCTGGCTTGAGTAAATCTTCGTGATACGCAACTATCTATAAAACCTTTAAAATCAACATTTTCACGCGCGCAGGTAATCATTTTATTTTCAATGCCTTCACAAACATCATAATGCTGTTTTAATTCATTAGGACTAGCAGTACGGAAACGATATAACGCAAGGTTGCCCCATGTTTCAAGGTCTGGCAAGCCTATAGTTTGCAGAGATTTTGCAAAAATTTTAAATGATTCAGTAGGAATAAACTTCCTAATATTCCAAATACGCTTGCTTGTATAAACTGATGCTCTAATTGCTGTTGCTGAAGTTAGATTATCAACGTCTAAATCTTCAATATCGTCATAATTTTCTATACGTTTTACAGTAATAGGAGTGATATCATTTCTACCAGATTTCAATAAAACGCGCAAGTATTCAACCGATAAAATATTATTTGGCGAATTTAAAATATTAGAAACAACTTCGGGGCGTGTAAATTTGACGAAACCTTCATTGATACATTCTTGCAGTGCGTGAGTTTTTGCTCGCCCTAGAGAGTATCCATCATTCAAATTACGTCTTATACGTGATTTGTAAAATTCAGGCTCCTTGTTTAAAAATTTCGCTAACTCGGTTAGACTGCGAATATCTCCACATTCGCTACCAAAGGAAATATGGGTAACATTTTTAAAACTTGTCGCGATTTTTATAGCCGCTTGTGCAAAAATTTCGGCATTAGCAGTACAAAAGTAGGTAGGTATCTGCACAACTGCTGTCGCTCCGCCCGCAATCGCCATTGCGGCACGTGAATATTTTTCAACTATGGCAGGTTCGCCCCTTTGAGAAAAATTCCCACCCATAATACATAACACACCATCACAGCCACTTTGCTTTAGGCTTTGCTCTATGTGGTATTTGTGTCCGTTATGGAAGGGGTTGTATTCGCATATAATAGCACAAAACTTCATTATGACTCCTAATTAATCTATAATATAAAAGTATATCACAAAATTTAATTAAAGCAAACAAAAATAACTAAGTACTAGAAATTTTCAAAATTTATAAATTAAGATTAAGAAAAGCAATTTTTTAGGGAAGACAGACAAACTATAAAATTTTTACCTTTTTATGTTGACAACTAAGAAAAAATAATATATAATTTAAAACGTACATTTAGTTTATATATTTTTTATGGAGGTCTATTAACTATGGCAGTTCCTAAATCTAAGACCTCTAAAGCAAAGAAGCATTCACGTGCAGCAAATTGGAAGATTTCTTCTCCTGCAATAGGCGAATGTCCACGTTGCCACGAGCCAAAATTGGCTCACCGCGTATGTAAAAACTGCGGTTATTACGATGGAAAGCAAGTTCTTGTTTTAGAGAAAGAAAAGGATAAAGAAAGCAAATCAGCCTAAAATAAAAGGCTGTTTTTCTTTTTTATGCATACTTTTTATGAAAATTAAAGGCAATTTTGCTTAAAAATGTTTGTTTTATAAACTTTATTGTGTTATTATTATATTAACACTTTTTTATTTCAAGGGGTCTAAATATGAAAATTTTAGTTGATGCTTATGGTGGCGATAATGGTGCTACAGTTATGATTGATGCTTGTATTTTAGCACTTAATCAATTTGACAATATTGAAATTGAAATTGTAGGCAAGCAAGACGAATTAAATAATTTATTGCGTGAGAAAAACTTTAGTAGCTCTAGGTTAACCGTTACTAACGCAAATAATGTAATTACTCATAATGAACACCCAGTAGAAGCATTACGCACTAAAAAAGATAGTTCGCTAGTTGTTTGCTTAGACAAGTTAAAAACAGGCGAGTATGTAGGCTTAATTTCAGCAGGAAGTACAGGAGCCGTTCTTAGTGGAGCCGTTTTAAAGTTAGGTAGATTAAAAGGCGTATCTAGACCAGGACTTTCTCCGCTTTTACCAACAGTAAAAGGAGGTAAAGTGCTACTAATTGATTGTGGCGCAAATATGGATTGCAAACCTATAAACTTATGTCACTTTGCACTAATGGGCTCAGAGTATATGCGCGTTATGGAAGGTATTAGTCAGCCCCGTGTTGCTTTACTTAATGTAGGTACAGAAGATTCAAAAGGGAATGAATTAACGAAAACTACGTATCCTATGTTACAAAAATTGCCTATAAATTTTGTAGGGAATATGGAAGCACGTGACGCTTTATCTGGTGAATATGACGTAATAGTAGCAGACGGCTTTGCTGGTAATGTTTTGCTCAAGGGTATTGAAGGTACTTTGCAGGCATTCATAGGCGTACTAAAGAGTGGGCTAAAATCTAGCACACGTGGTAAAATCGGCGGGCTAATCATTAAAAAGCCACTAAAAGCAATACTAAAGCGCTATGATTACCAGGCTTATGGTGGTTCACCGCTTTTAGGTACAAAAAACATTGTGGTTAAGGCACACGGTTCGGCAAACGTTGTTAGTTTGCTCGCTTGTATACGACAAGTGAAAGAATTTGCTGAAAAAGATTTGTTAAATAAGGTTAGTAATACAATTAGTGACAATTTAGATATTGAAGAACTTGAATAAAAATAAGGAGAAAAACTTTGAGTTTTAAAAGGATTGAAGTTTTAGGCTTTAAATCATTTGCAGATAAACTTTCTATTGAATTTAGTCCAGGTATCACTGCAATTGTAGGGCCAAACGGCTGTGGTAAATCAAATTTTGCCGATGCGATTAGGTGGGTTTTGGGTGAACAAGCCCCAAAGAATTTGCGTGGTTCTAGTATGCAAGACGTAATTTTTAAAGGAGCAGAAGGACGAAAGGGGCTTTCGTATTGTGAAGTGTCCCTTGTTTTCAGTAACGAAAACAAGCAGTTTAACCTTGACTATGACGAAGTAGTTATTTCTCGTAAACTATACCGTTCTGGTACAAGTGAATATAGTCTAAATCGTGCCCCTTGTCTGTTAAAAGATATTAAGAACTTGCTACACGATAGCGGTATCGGTAGAGACGGTTATTCTATTATAGGTCAAGGCCGTGTGGAGCAGATTGTAGCGAGCAAGCCAGAAGATAGGCGTGCCATTTTTGAAGAAGCGGCTGGTATTGCCAAATTCAAGGAAAGGAAAAACGAAGCGGAAAATAAACTTGCGCGTACTCGTGAAAACTTAACCTTAATTGAAACAACTGTAAATGAAATTGAAAGACAACTTTTGCCTATGAAAGAGCAGGCAGAAAAGGCGAAGAAATATCTAGATTTACGTGATAAATTAAAGGTTTTAGAAGTTAATAACTATATTTATCATTATGAAAACGCAAACCAAAATAAACAACGCATTTCAGACTTGATTGAAGGTTTAAAAGAGCAAGCAGCCGACCGTGAACAGCAAGTAAAAGCCGCAATTGATAGGCAAAATCAAGCGCTAGAAGGCATCAAGGCTATGGACGAGCAAATTCAAGCAATGCGAGACGAGATTTTGCGTTTAACCGTGAATTTGGAAAAATTTGCTGGAGATAAACGTGTTGCACAGGCTAAAATTCAATTTTTAAAAGAGCAATCGGAGAAAATTGAAGCAGAAATCAAAGCTGATAAAGAGCGTTTTAACAATATTAATGAAGAATTGATTCAAAGGCAAGATGAGAAAACTGCTAAAACCGAGCAAATTAACAACTTGCGCGCACAATGTGATGAATTACAACAAATTTATGTACAAGTGCTAGAGCAGTTAAAGGCAAATGAGCAAGTAGTAAGTGGTGCGCAAAAAGAAATGCAAGACGCTCTTGATAAACTAAGCGACGTAAAGGCAAATATTACCAGATTAGAAACTGAGATTGAAGCATTAAATGAACGTTCTAAAGAGTTGAATGCACGTCAAGAAACGTTGAGCGAAAAACGTGAAGGTGCTGTTGTAATTGAAAATCAAGCAAAACGTGATTGTGCAGATGCAGAAAATCAACGTCACACCACATGGGATAATTTAACGGCTTTGCGTGAGAATTTGACTTCTGTAGAAAATGGCTACAAAGATATTCAAGAGCAAATAGAACAAACTTCGGCAGAGTTAAACAAGTTGGAATCAAGGAATAAATTGCTTACAGAAATGCAGGCTGATTACGAAGGGTATAATAATACAGTCCGCAGATTATTACTAGACGCAGGCAAAAATGAAGAATTGAGAAACTTGATTGTAGGTGTGGTAGGTGAGCTTATTACCGTTCCGCATCAATTGGAAACTGCAATTGAGATGGCTCTAGGTTTTGCTGTGCAAAATATTGTTACTAGAAATGAGCAAGACGCAAAACGTTTAGTAAGTTATTTAAAATCTAAAAATTATGGTAGGGCGACATTTTTACCTATAAATACTGTAAAGCCAAAATATATAGGGGACAATTTTAAGAGTTTACTTAATATGCCAGGTTGTTATGGCATAGCGGACGAATTGATTGATTTTGACAATAATTTAGCGCCCGTTTTTAAGAGTTTGTTAGGGAATACCGTAATCGTAGATAATATGGAAACCGCTGTAAATATGGCAAATTTAAGTCGTTTTGGCTTTAGAATTGTTACTCTTGATGGAGACGTTATAAATACGGCAGGTTCTATCGCTGGTGGTAGTAAAAAAGCAGAAATTAACAATTTGTTATCTCGTGAAAGAGAAATTGAAACGATAACGGAAACGTTAAAAGCACAGAGAAGTAAATTTAATGAGCAGAAAAATACTTTAAATGTTTATCAAGAAATGCGTACTAAATTACAGAATCAGATTGAATTGCAGACCAAAATGTTGCACGATTGCGATATAGAACTAGCACAAAAAGAAGAAATTTTGCGTCACGCACAAGAAGACAGTTCGGCATTTGCTACTGAATTAGAAGAAGTTAATCAAGAAATTGCCAGAATTGAAACAAGAAGAGACATTTTACAAAAGGAATTGCAGGCTTCTAAGCAAGCAGACGTGGGCGAAATGCCTAAATCTTCTAATAAGGAAGGTATCCAAACCAGCAAATATGATATTTTACGTGAAAAGAGAGACAATCTTGCCGAGCAATTAACAAATATTAAAGTGCAAATTGCGACTTTGGAAAGTGAAATTTCTGCGCAAAATAGCGAAATAGAGCGTTTAGTGGCGGAACAAGAAGAACTTAGCAATAATTTAGACGAAAACAATAGTTTGTTGATTAAAAACACACGTACTATTGAGACAGCGACCGCCTTAAATAGCGGACAAGATTCAGACGAATATGCCGAAACCAATACAAAACTAGAAGCCGTAAAAGCGAAAGTTGTTGAAATGGAAAATGTCAAAAATGACTTGCATTCGTCTTTAAATGAAATTGAAGAAGAAAGGACACGTTTGACTGGGGAATATTCAAGAGTTCAAGAGCGAATTTATCAAGAAGAAGCGAAACTTGCCCAAATTGATACAAATATTGAAAATATGCAAGATAGAATTTTGGAAGATTACGAACTTACATATTTGACTGCGCTTGATTTGAAAGACCCAGAATATGACCCCAACAATGGGCAGACTCGCATAAATGAATTGAAACGCGAAATTAACAAGTTGGGTCATGTTAACGTTAATGCTATAGAAGATAGTAAGGATTTAGACGCACGCTATTCTGATTTGTCTGTTCAATTAGAAGATTTACAAAAGGCAGAAGCCGATGTTCTTACTGTAATTAACGATTTAAGTGCGCAAATGACGGAAAAGTTTGATACGCAATTTCAAAAAATTAATGAGAACTTTTCACGTACCTTTAGAGAATTATTTGGCGGTGGTAGGGCAAAACTTGTGCTTACTGACGAAGACGTGCTGACTGCTGGCGTTGAAATTATCGCAGAGCCACCAGGTAAAGCTCTAGGCGGTAATCTATCACTACTAAGCGGTGGCGAAAAGTCTTTGACTGCTATAGCGATATTATTCTCAATATTGAAGTTAAGACCGATGCCATTCTGTTTGCTAGACGAGATTGACGCCGCATTAGACGACGCAAACGTAGAACGTTTTGCAAAATATCTGCACCGTTTTGCTGGCGAAACACAATTTATCGTCATCACCCATAGGAAACCCACTATGGAACTGGCAGACAACCTATACGGTGTAACGATGGAGAACAAAGGTGTAAGTAAGGTTGTATCGGTGAAATTGAGCGAAGCGATTGAGACGATAGGACATAGTGCCTAGGCCAGAATGTTGTCTGCAATGAAATAGCCAGCCGTACCCGAAACGTTTATAAAAGATGAATAGCAACAAACGGCTGACATTTCAAAATTAGCAGACAACCTATACGGTGTAACGATGGAGAACAAAGGTGTAAGTAAGGTTGTATCGGAAACTCTAGCGAAGCGATTGAGACGATAGGACATAGTGCTTAACTATTTAAAAATTTTAGACTAACTAAGGTGTATTATGGGATTTTTTAGTAAAATTAAAGAAGCATTTAAAAAGACAAAGTCATCTTTAGACAATAAATTAATGTCTATTTTATCTCGTGGTGAATTAGATGATGAGTTTTTTGACGAGTTGGAAGAGATTTTAATTTTGTCAGATTTAGGAACAAGCTGTTCAGTAGAAATTGTAGGGCAGTTACGAGAAAGAGCAAGAAAAACAAAACTACGCACTCAAGAAGAAGTGAAGCAAGCTTTGCGTGAAATAATGTGCGAAATCTTAGAGAAAAACGAAGTTCCCGAAATTACTTATCCATTAGTTTATATGGTGGTGGGAGTAAATGGAGTGGGTAAAACCACTACAATAGGGAAACTTGCTAATTACTTTAAATCACAAGGCAAGTCTGTTTTGCTAGTTGCGGGTGATACCTTTAGAGCAGCAGCAAGTGACCAACTCACCGCATGGGCTAACCGCAACAATGTTAAAATTATTAAAAATAATGAAGGCGCAGACCCTGCTAGTGTGGTTTATGACGGAATTAGTAGTGCAAAGGCAAAAAATGTAGACGTGGTAATAATTGATACAGCAGGCAGATTGCACAACAAAACTAACTTAATGGAAGAATTAAAGAAAGTTTCAAAAGTGGTTAGGACGCAATGGCCTGAATGTTGCTATCAAAATCTATTAGTTCTTGATGCGACAACGGGGCAAAATGCACTTAGTCAGGTAAAATATTTTGACGAAGCAGTTGATATTGATGGGCTAGTGCTAACAAAACTAGACGGTACAGCAAAGGGCGGAATAGTTTTAAGTATTGCACAAGATTATTCTGTCCCTGTTGTGTATGTTGGGACAGGTGAAAAACTAGACGATTTAGAGCCATTTAATGCAGAAGAATTTGTAGAAGCGATTATATAAAATTAGTTTTATTAATAATACAAATTTGGTATTTTTAATTGTGATTATTATTTTAACTGCTGTTCAAACTTTTTAGTTGATAAAAAGTTAAAATTTGATTTTAGTATTTTTAAATATTTATCAACTAATCTACAAAAAAAACACGAGTTTTTCTCGTGTTTTTTAAATTTTAGGTTTAAAGCCTTCAAAAATTATATTGTCTACATACTTTACTTTTTCAAGGTATTGCTCTTGAGACATAACAGTCCAACCAATAACAGGTATATTTTTAAACTTATGAGTTTGATAGGAAGGCAAAAAATCAATATTGTAAGCCAAAAAATCTGCATCAGCACGTTTTCTTAGTAAATTATGACTAGTTACAAATCTTTTAAAGAAAGAATTAGGGCGTTCTGGTAAACTTTTATCCCATTTAGTGCTAAGTAGCCCGCGAGCGAGTTCGGGCGCTTGTTTTTTAAACCATTCCAAAGTTAATGGATTGAATGACATCACCGCAACTTGCCCTTTGTAATCTTTTAAATTTTCTAGAATTTGAGTTTCAAAAGTGCCCGTTTGTACAGATTCATTTTTGATATCAATAAAAATAGGAGTCCTACCGTTTACTAATTCTAAGACTTGCTTTAATGTGGGGATAGTTTCATTTGATTTAAGTAATTTGTAATTTTGCAAATCTTCAGTTTTTAAGTTAGAAATATAACCATCTTGTCCTGTCATTTTACCTAAGTTACTGTCGTGAAAAACTGCAATATTGTTGTCTGCAAGTAAACGCACGTCTAATTCAATTGCATAATTGTTATTTATCGCATTTTCAAAAGCGGCAAGAGAATTTTGCGGAATTATGTCAGTATGGAACCCTTTATGTGCGATAAATTTATCAAATAACCATTCTAAATTTCTTTCCATATTTTACCCCTAAATATTAATATAAAAATTATATCAAATTTTGTTATTTAACGCTACTATTTTATGTAAATTAATTTAATTCTATTGCTTTTTTTAAGGCTATTTTGTATAATTTTATAAAATCATATAGGAGAGACGAAAATGGATGACCGACAAAAATACATTAGGAACTTCTGCATCATTGCTCATATAGACCACGGCAAGAGTACACTTGCAGATAGATTGTTAGAGTATACAGGTACAGTTGCGACTAGAGATTTGCAAGAGCAATTGTTAGACAGTATGGACTTAGAGCGCGAACGTGGTATAACTATCAAACTTACCCCTACGCGAATGAAATATACTTACGAAGGGCAGGAGTATATTTTAAACTTGATTGATACTCCTGGCCATGTTGACTTTTCATATGAAGTTAGCCGTTCGCTTGCCGCTTGTGAAGGTGCAATTTTGATAGTTGACGCTGGGCAAGGTGTGGAAGCGCAAACTTTGGCAAATGTTCATTTAGCGTTAGATAATCACCTAGAAATTTTGCCAGTAATAAATAAAATTGATTTGCCGAGTGCCGAGCCTGAAAAAGTAAAGCACGAAATAGAAGACGTTATAGGAATTCCAGCGATGCACGCTCCTTGCATTTCGGCTAAAGAAGGCACTAATATAAAGTCCGTTCTTGATGCTATAATTAAGGAATTTCCTGCACCTAGGGGAGTATTAGAGGCCCCGCTAAAATGTCTAGTTTTTGATAGTTATTACGATAATTTTAAAGGTGCAATTTGTTTGGTTAGAGTGTTTGATGGCAGTGTAAAAGTCGGCGATAAAATAAAATTTATGCAGACAAATAATACTTTTGAAGTAACAGAAGTAGGCTATTTTACTCCTAAAGCAAAACCTTGCGATGTACTTCTTGCTGGCGAAGTAGGTTATATTGCCGCAAGTATTAAAAAGGTAAGCGAAGCAAAAGTAGGCGACACAATCACAAATGCCGACAATCCTACAAAAGAACCACTCGCAGGCTACAAGCAAATTCAACCTGTTGTGTTTAGTGGTATTTTCCCTGTTGACGGCAGCAAGTATGGTGAATTAAAGGACGCTTTAGAAAAGTTAAAATTGAATGATAGCTCGCTAGAATATCAACCTGAAACTTCAGTTGCATTAGGTTTTGGTTTTCGTTGCGGGTTTTTAGGTTTATTACATATGGAAGTAATTCAAGAAAGACTAGAGCGTGAGTTTAATTTAGACATTATTACAACCGCTCCAGGTGTGAATTATCACGTTTATAAAACAGACGGGGAGATGCTAGAAGTTAGTAACCCTAGTAACTTGCCAGATAGTACGCTTATTGACCATATGGAAGAACCTTATGTAAACTTGCGTATTTTCACTCCGCCTGAATATATGGGCGCTATTATGGATTTGTGCGTGGATAGACGTGGCGAAAATACAGGTATGCAATATCTAGACGAAAAGCGAGTTAGACTAGATTATAGCATTCCGCTAAATGAAATCATTTATGACTTTTTTGATAGTTTAAAGAGTCGTACGCGTGGTTACGCTAGTTTGGACTATGAGTTAAGCGAATACAAGCCTAGCAAATTAGTAAAATTAGATATTTTGCTAAAAGGTGAAGTTTGTGATGCTTTAAGTATGATTGTTCATAGTGATAAGGCTTATACTCGTGGGAAAGCAATGGTAGAAAAACTGAAGGAAGTAATTCCTAGGCAAATGTTTGAAGTACCTATTCAAGCAGCAGTCGGTGGAAAAATTATTGCACGTGAGACAGTAAAAGCATTTAGAAAAGACGTGCTTGCAAAGTGTTATGGTGGTGATGTAACACGTAAAAGAAAATTGTTAGAGAAACAAAAAGAAGGCAAGAAAAAGATGCGTAACATAGGCTCTGTAGAAGTGCCTAGTGATGCATTTATCTCAATATTAAAAATAGATTAATTGATTTAAGCAAATTATATTAAGTTATTTTTAATAAAATCTAGGATAAAATATGGTAAAAGAAAATAATTTAGCATTATATATTCATGTTCCATTTTGCGTATCTAAATGTAGTTATTGCAATTTTTGTTCTTTTGTTCCTAAAGCCGAACAGTTTACAAAATATTTAAACGCACTAAAACACGAGATACAGTCAAGAGCGAAAGATTTACAAAATAAACAAATCTTTTCTATTTATATAGGTGGCGGTACACCTTCAATCTTGCCTAAAAATGCTATAATTGATTTAATAGAAACTATCAAAGCAAATTTTGACGTTTTAAAAGACGCCAGCATCACGATTGAAGCCAACCCAAACACTTTTTCACTAGAAAAAGCACAAGAATATAAACAAGCTGGTTGCACAAGACTAAGTTTAGGTTTGCAAAGCCATAAACCAGAATTGCTAAAACTTTTAAATAGGGCGCATACTTATCAAGATTTTGAAAGTGCGGTTCTAAATGCAAAAAAATGCGGAATTAATGATATCAACGCCGATATTTTGTTAGGTGTGCCCACACAAACGAAACAAGATATTATAGATACTCTAAATTTACTAATTGAACAACCACTTACGCATATTTCAGCATACGGTTTAATTAATGAAGAAGGCACTCCGCTAACAAAAGCAATACAAGCAGGAGAGTTAGACTTGCCTAGTGAAGAAAGTGCGGTTGAAATGTATGATTTAACGGTAGATTTTTTAAAAAAACACGGTTTTTATAGGTATGAAATCAGCAATTTTGCAAAGAAAGGTTTTGAATCAATACACAATCTAAACTACTGGAATAGGGGCGAATATTTGGGGCTAGGGCTTAATGCATATTCTTTTGTTGATAGGGCACACTGGCGAAATACCGAGAATTTTAATGACTATATAAATAATCCTTTATTAGCTTTAGATTATGAAAAAGAAACAGAGAAAACGGCAAAAGAAGAAACCATAATGTTAGCATTGCGTACTGAAAAAGGTTTAAATATAAATGAATATAATACGAAATTTAAAACTGATTTTTTAAAAGATTTTAGCGATGCTTTAAAAAGATTAGAAAAAAACAAATTAATAAAGTTTGACAAGGGAAATTTAAAGATTGTTAATTTTTCTATTTCAAATGCAATAATTTTAGAATTTTTCAAGAATCTTTAAAAAGTTAAAAAATAAATTTAGCAACTTTATAAATTTTATTTACAAAAATTTTTATATTTGCTATCATAATAAAAAAGGAAAGGTTGATATTTATGAGTGATTTTGAGTTAAAGTGTAAAAATTGTGGTTCAGATTTAACAAAACAAGACGATATTTATGTTTGTGAGCATTGCGGTACACGTTACGAGAAAAAAGAAGACATTATCCAAAATATCAGCACGAATAACGTAACTCAAAATATCACAAAAGTTTATACTGGGAAAAATTTAGACGTAGATGAATTGCTCTCTAATGGTGATGTGTTTTTAAAATTGAACGAATACGAGCAGGCTATTAATAGCTTCCGCAGAGTAACCGAGTTGGAGCCGAGTAACCCTAGTGGTTGGTTTGGTTTAGTTAAAGCCTACACAGGTAATCTTTCCTTGCCATACGCAAAAGAGTATGAGTTATATTATGAAAATGCTATGAAAGTTGCAAATGAAGAACAGCGCGCCATTATGTTTGACCTTATGCAAGAATATTATATATATGTAAAGGGCAATCTTTACGGTTATAAATTTGAAGACCCAAAGATTGATTTTATGGATGAAAAAGTTTACAAACGTAAGAGCAAGAAATTAATTAGTGATGAAAGGACTAGAGTATATACTTCAATTACTGTTTTATTAGGAATTATCATTTTAGTATGCGGGATAATTGTGGGGCTAGTAATGATGTTTACCGTACAGCCTGTTTGGGTGGGATTAGTGGTAATCATCAGTGGTTGTTTATTAGGAATAATTTTAACTTTTATCGGTGTACACATAGACTCAATTATCAGTAAACATAATAGCAAAATAATAAATAGAGCCTTTAAATAAAAAAAGAATATTTTATTTGTTGTTTGATTAAATTGACAACGAAAAAAAGAAAGAACATATTGAAAAATTTGTAGTCAATATGTTCTTTTCTCTATTTATTTAAATTTATAACATTTCAGTTTATGGTGATATTTTTTAATAAACTTAATTTGCATTTTTAAAATATACTTCACATTAATAAATATGTTTTTTAATCAAAAATAGGGTCGTCATCGTCAGGTGTTGCGTTTTGAGTAGAATTTGTTTGCTCCGTACTTTCTATTTGCTCTAGTGGTTCGTCTAAAATAGGTGAGTCGTCATATTCAGGTGGAATGTCTGGCGGTGGAGCAAAATCTTGTGGCGGTAAATCGTCAAAAATATCGTCATCAATAGGAGATTCTTGCAACTCTTTTGAAACTTTCTCAAAGGCCTTTCTACTTTTTTCCGAAATAGGCGGTGGAGCGGTTTTCTCCAAACTATCACGCTCAATGTCTTTTGCCGTACTAGTAAATGTGGTAGTAGAACCGTCCCAATGTAGCGGAATTTCACCTAGCGCACCGTTACGATGCTTTGCTAGAATTAGAAATGCTTCGTTTTGATTCATTGTGCCATCTTTATTTGTGTCGGCATACCTGCTAGGCCTATGGATAAACATAACGATATCGGCGTCTTGCTCAATAGAACCCGTTTCACGCAAGTCACTCAACTGTGGCTTGTGGTCGCCCGCACGTGATTCAACCGCACGTGATAACTGTGACAAAGCAAGCACTGGCACGTTCAATTCCTTCGCTAAAACTTTCAAGCTACGTGAAATTTCGGAAACTTCTTGCTGACGGCTGTCTGCTTTTGATTTCGGCCCCGTGTTCATTAATTGCAAGTAGTCAATCATTACAAAATCAAGTCCGTAATTTGGGTCATTTTTTAACCTACGACATTTTGATAAAATTTCGGCAGGAGTGTTCATACTACTATCATCAATAAATATAGGTGCGTCAGCAAGGACGGAAATCGCTTTGCGGAAGCGTCTTTGTTCGTTTTCGTCTTCCAAATCACCACGCAAAACCTTCTCCATACTCACATTTGCAATACTACAAGCCATACGGCGAGAAAGTTGGTTCTTAGGCATTTCTAGTGAAAAAACAGCACAAGTCTTGTGGTTTTGTACCGCCATATGTTGTACAATATTTAAGGCTAGGGCAGATTTACCAAACGAAGGGCGAGCAGCAAGAATTATCAAATCGCCTTTTTGAAAGCCATTTGTGTAGTGGTCTAAGCCGACTAAACCTGTCTCAATACCACGTTTGGAATCAGGGTTTTGATAGCAAATTTCAAAATCATTAATTACGTCTTCAAGACTAGACTTAATGTGTTCCAGTTCGGAACGGTCTGAAGTCTGTGAAATTCTATAAATTGCACTTTCAGCAAATTGCAAAGACTGGTCTTTATCATCACTAGAGTAAGCGTTATCAATAATATCACTACCAGCGCTAATCAATTTACGCAAGATTGAATCACGTTTAACTATATCTACGTAATATTGAAAATTTGTAGAACTAGGCAATACATTAGTTAGAGTAATAAGGTAGGAGACACCGCCGACCGTTTCAAGCAAGCCTTTGTTTTCTAATTCACTTGTTAGAATAATGTGGTCAAAATATGTATGATTCTTTTTGATAAATAAGGACTGCATAGTAGAAAAAATAACGCGGTGTTCTTTTGTATAAAAGTCGTCTTCACTTAATTCGGATAGAATAATGCTAGGTGCTTCTTCACTGATTAATACAGCACCCAAAACCGCTTGTTCGGCTTCAAAGTTAAAGGGAAGTTTTCTCGCTATTGCACTAGTAGGCGTCGCTGTACTTTTTTTGCTGTTCTTTTGTTGTGGCATTATTTTTCTCCTGGTTGATTATTTTTATTAGCCTTAGACTTTTGATTTTGTATTTCTTCCTTTTTTGCCTGTATGCGTTTTTGTCTGTTGTCGTAGATTACGAATCCCACAATAGCGGCAACGATAAAGATAACTACGTCAATAGTTGTTAAGACAATAGTTGACACATATGATTCAATTAACAAATCTAAAATAATTACAATAGGTAGGGCACAAAGAATTGATACCCCGAAAACCTTGAATAACTTTACATAATCATTACGTGTCATTTGAATTTCTCCTTTTTTGTTTTTTTATACTACCACATATTGACAAAATAATCAATCTAAATTAGTAAATTTTTTATTTAAATGAATAGATAAATAGCCTTGACTTTATACTTGTTTTGGTATAAAATTAAATTACTATTTAAAATTTAGTAAGGAGAATTATAAATGTATTGGGCAGATGAAATTGCTGAACAAGTTATTACAAAATACCCCGATGCGCCAGTTTATACTTGTGCTAGTGGTATTAGTCCTAGTGGTGTAGTACACATGGGAAATTTAAGAGAAGTAGTTACCAGTTGGTTTGTGGTTAAAGCGCTGAGGGACAAAGGTAAAAAAGTTCGTTTCATCTTTAGTTGGGATAATTACGACAGATTTAGGAAAGTTCCCGCAGACGAAGATAAAAGTTTGATTGCGTCAATCGGCTTGCCACTTGACAAGGTCCCTGATTTATCGGGGTGTCATATTAGCCGTGCAAAGCACTTTGAGCAGCCTTTTATTGATGCGTTAAAGGAATTAGGTATAGAAGTTGAGCATATTTTCCAGGCGGAAAAATACACTCGTGGCGACTATGTAGAAGGTATGATTACCGCTATCCAAAAACGTAAGGAAATTTATGACATAATAATGAGTTTTAAGACTCAGGAAGCAAGCGACACCGATAGAGAAAATTATTATCCTATTGAAGTTTATTGTTCTCAATGTGGTAAGGACGATACAAAAGTACTTAGTGCTAGCGAAGACGGCGCCGTTTTGGAATACGAATGTAAATGCGGTCACAAAGGCACAATTGATTTACGTAAAGAACACTACGCAAAACTTATTTGGAAGGTTGACTGGCCTATGCGTTGGAAAAAAGAAGGCGTAAACTTTGAGCCAGGCGGTAAAGACCACAGTACAGAAGGTGGTAGCGCACAAGTCGCTAAAGTAATTGTTGATAAAATTTTCAGCGGTACAGCACCTGTTTATCGCGGCTATGAATTTGTAGGCATCAAGGGTATGAACGGCAAAATGAGTAGTAGTAAAGGGAATGTGCTTTCGCCTGAACTTATGTTAAAAGTTTACGAGCCTGAAATAATTATGTGGATGTATACTAGATTCTTACCAGAAAAGACTATTGATATTTCCGTTGATGAAGAAGTTTTGCGTGTATATCACGAATTTGACAGAATGTATGAAACTTACAAGTCTGGTCAAGGGGACGATGTAGTAAATAGAATTATGGAAATGGCACTTTCGGGTCATAAAGATGACGACTACGAGCATTGCCCTGTAAGTGCACAAAATATTGCCGCATTTGCTCCAATAGTAAACTTTGATTTAGACTTGCTAGTTGATTTATTAAATAAAATGGGTGAGGAGTGTACAAAAGAGCAAATACAAAACCGTTTTGAAAAAATTAAGTACTGGTTAGAAAATTACTCGCCAGAATCAATTAATAAATTGCTAGAAACAAAAAATACCGAATTTTACAGCACACTTTCTGAAGAAGAAAAATCGTGGGTAAGTCGCTTAGCACAAGAAATGGAATCAAGAGACTTAACTGCAGAAGAAATGCAGTCACTCTTATATGACATTCCAAAAATCAACGGCGAGCCTGATAAAACAAGGCAAAAAAGATTCTTTGAAATTGTTTACAACTTGTTATTAGGCAAAAACAAAGGGCCAAGATTATATTTGTTCTTGACAGCAGTAAACAAAGACGATATTTTGAATTTAATTAAATTTTAGTTTAAGGATATAAAATAATGATTGATATTAATTTAATACGTAATGAACCACAAAAAGTAGTAGACGCTCTTAAAAAACGTGATTTTGATTTTGATGCGCAAGGATTTTTGAAAATTGACGCATCTCGTAGAGCATTATTAAACGAAATTGAAAATTTAAAGGCAGACCGTAACAAAGTTTCAGCAAGTGTTCCCGTTCTCAAAAAAGAAGGCAAACCCGTTGACGAAATTTTGGAATCTATGCGTAAACTCGGCGACACCATAGCCGAAAAGGAAAAAGATTTAGACAAAATTACTGCCGAATGGCAAAATATTCAGTATAGTTTGCCTAATATGCCCGATGACGACATAGTAGCAGGCGGTAAAGAAAACAACCAGCCTATTTATACTTTCGGCGAAAAACCAAAATTTGATTTTGAACCTAAAAATCACGTTGATTTGTGTACCAGTTTAGGCATTATTGATTATGATACCGCAGCAAAACTTAGCGGTAATGGTTTTTGGATGTATCGTGGTATAGGCGCTAGATTAGAGTGGGCTTTGCTAAACTACTTTATTGATGAACACCTAAAAGACGGCTATGAGTTCGTGCTTCCACCCGAAATTTTAAATGAAAAATGCGGTTATGGTAGCGGACAATTTCCTAAATTTGGCGAAGAAGACGTTTACTATGTTGATAAAGCAGGGAATGAAAATTTAAAACAATTTTTACTACCAACTGCTGAAACGGCAATGGTAAACCTTTACGCAGGTGAAATTATTCCAGGTGATAAATTGCCTTTTAGAATGTTTGCTTACTCACCATGTTTTAGAAAGGAAGCGGGCAGTTACCGTGCTGAAGAACGTGGTATGATACGCGGGCATCAGTTTAACAAAGTAGAAATGATTGCATACGCTAGACCAGACCAGTCTGACGCAATATTTGAAGAATTAGTAAACAAGGCAAAAAGATTAGTAGAGCAGTTGGGTTTACACTATCAAGTTTCTAAACTTGCCGCTGGCGATGTCGCTGGTACTATGGCAAGGACATATGACATTGAAGTTTGGATACCTAGTATGAATATCTATAAGGAAGTTAGTAGCGTTTCAAACGCAAGGACTTTCCAGGCTATCCGCAGTAATACTAGATTTAAAAACGAACAAGGCAAAAATGAATATGTTCACACACTAAACGGTTCAGGTCTTGCGACCCCTAGAATTATTCCAGCAATTGTGGAACAATTCCAAAACGCAGACGGCTCTGTAACTATTCCTGAAGTCCTAAGAAAATACTTAGGCGGACTAGAGAAACTAGAACCTATAAAAAAATAAATTTTTAAAAACAAATATTTTAAGCACTCTAAATTAATTTAGGGTGCTTTTTAGTTGTAAAAAATAGGGGAGAGTTGTAAATTTTTAAATTTAAGTTAGTTGATAAAATTAAGAATCTTATAACTATATTTTAAGGACCATTTATAACAATAAAAAATTCAAAATAGAGTTATTAAGAATTATATTTGATAATATAGCATAGTATTGATACTATAGTATAATATAAAAGAATAGAATAGATAATATATTAAAATCAAAAAGTCATAACAAATAGTTATGACTTTTCTGTTTGTAGATTGTATTTTTAAGAACGCTTTTTATTGACGTATTTTTCTAGTAGGGCAACAAGTAAATACATAATACTTGCTAAGATACATAGTATCAAAGTGCTTGCCATTACTAAATCCAGTCTAAACACTTGACTACCGTAAACAATCAAATATCCCAGTCCAGCACTACTAACCAAATATTCTCCAATTATGGAGCCAACCCAACTCATACCAATACTAATTTTTAGCACGGATACAAATTCAGGTAAAGTGGCAGGTAATATGAGTTTCGTTAAAATTTGAAATTTATTTGCGCCCATAGATTGCATTAATAAAATTTTATCTTTATCGCACTCGCGGAAAGCATTTAGCATTGAAATAATAGTTATAATGATAGTTATCAAAATACAAATTACTACAATACTTTGCATACCAGCACCAACCCAGATAATTATAACGGGGCCTAGTGCGATTTTTGGTAGAGAATTTAGTACTACGATGTACGGGTCTAAAATCTTTCGCAGTGTATCACTCCACCATAACAAAATCGCGATTAAGCAACCTACAACTGTAGAGATAATAAAACCTAATAGTGTTTCAAATAAAGTTATTCCTATATGATAAAATAACTCGCCAGATTCGTATAAAGCACCGATTGTTGTCAAAATTCTACTAGGGCTACTTAATATTAAAGTATTTATTAAATTAAAATGCGCAAGTATTTCCCACAAACCTAAAAATATTACCAGTATGCCAATTTGACAAGATAGTATAAAAATTTTCTTATGTTTGTGTCGGGCGAGAAATTTTTTGTGTTCTTGCGAATAATCTAGTTTTTTCTGTTTCACTTTATTTTTTAAGATAACTCCTTCCAAATTTTGTCAACAATTTCTTGATACTCATCTGTTCTTTTTCTATCTTCTATTAAAGGTATTTTTCGTAAGTTTGACTTAAATTCGGCTTTTACGACACTAGGGCGTTTTGATAGAACAATAATTCTGTCCGACAGGCTAGCCGCTTCGCCTAGGTCGTGAGTTACTAGAATGCTAGTTTTTTGCTCTTTGTCAATGATACTACTTACATCTTGAATTACCATTTTTCTAGTTTGATAATCTAGTGCCCCGAATGGTTCATCTAATAAGAGTAGTTCAGGACGAAGTACTAACGTTCTAATTAAAGCCACACGCTGTCTCATTCCACCACTTAAATGGTTAGGGTATTTGTCCTTAAAATCGTATAGACCATATTTTTTTAGAAGGGACTCAAGGTATTCTTTGTTCTCAGGGTCTTTGTTGTGAGTGATTTCCAAACCAAGTTTTACATTCTGCAATACTGTTCGCCACTCAAACAAATGGTCTCGCTGAAACATATATCCGATTTTGTTTTTCGTTTCAAAAGTAGGTTTGCCGTTTAGAGTTACACTCCCGCTACTAGGTTTGATTATGCCGGCTATAATTGAGAGTAGGGTAGTTTTACCACAACCACTAGGCCCCACAATTGAAACAAATTCCTTGTCATCTACATTAAGGGAAATATCTTCAATAGCCTTAGTCTCATCTTTTAGAGTGTGATAATTTAGTGATACATTTTTTATTTCCAACAAGTGTTCCATATAAAGACCTTCTTAAATATAATCTACACTGCCAGTATATTTAAAAAATTTTTTAAATGTTACTTAAAAAAGCAAAAATGCCTAAAAATTAGGCATTTTACTTTATTTTTAGGGTACTATGCATAGGTATTATGCATATGCATAGTACTCTATGCGTAGTTAAAATACTCTACAACTTTTTTGGCAATAGTGTTATCTATTACTTTGCTAAATTCTACAGAGCCTGTTAATTGCCCCGCACTACGAATTATTTCACATAGTCTTTCATAGCCTTCTTCATTCATAACAGGGGTACTAGCAAAAGCGTTTAGAGATTTATAATTTTCAATTGCTGATTTTATGCCACTTTCGCTACTGCCAGCAAAACTTGGCATTAGTGCATCTACAACATCGTCAATGTTTGCGTTCATTAAATACAAATATCCACGATAGACAGCCCGCAAGAATTGTTCTGCTTGTAGCGCGTTATCTGTTAGGTATTCTTCGGTTGCAATAAATGCAGTATAAGGTACGGTGCCACCTAATGCGCCGATAGATGCTACAATTGCTCCTTTACCACTTGCTTCATATTCGCTAGCAACTGGCTCAAACATAGTACAATAATCACCAATACCAGACTCAAAAACGGTTGCTACCATTCCAAAGTCATAATCAAGATTTAGAGTATAATCAACACCAGCAACCATTCCTTGTTGTTTTAGTGCATACTCAAGCGTCATTGCAGGCATGCCGCCACGACGTCCAGCAATTATAGTCTTGCCACGTAAATCTTCAATTGAAAATTCTTCGTCTGCTGTTCTACCAACTAAGAACGAACCATCACAAGCGGTCAATTGACCGAATACTTTAGGTGATGTCCCGTCCGTAGTTTGTTGTGCTGTATAAACTGCCGTTTCAGGTCCAGCAAGGCCAATGGTCGCTTGCCCTGAGATAATGGAAGTCATTACGTTGTTACTTCCATTACCATTTAATAATTCAATTTCTAGCTCTTCATCTTCAAAATATCCGTTGTTAATTGCAATATAGAGCGGTGCATAAAAGATGCTATGTGTTACTTCACTGATAACAATTTTATTAGAACTTTCTTCGCCACAAGCCGCAAAAGCAAACATCGGTATCATAAACAGTGCTAGCATAAATGCTATCTTTTTCATTCATTTCCTCCTAAATAGACATTTATGGTATAATATTCCAATTTATAAATTTTTGTTAAAACGTTGTTCTTTTTCATAAAAATGTGATATAATGGGTAACATACTAATGAAAAAAATGGAGTAAATATGAACAAATTTTGGAATGTACCTAACATGTTAACTATTCTCAGGCTTCTTTTAGTGCCAGCACTTTTGCTGTGCTTTTTCTTGATTCCTGGGGAAGACCATTTAGTTGCTATGATAATTTTTATTGTTGCTAGTCTAACAGATGTGCTTGATGGCTTGATTGCAAGAAAAACAAATCAAATCACTCCATATGGTGTCGTGCTAGACCCTTTGGCTGATAAATTATTAAAAATATCAACTCTTGTTGCTTTTTGTATAGTTGGAATAATTCCTATTTGGTTGGTGTCAATTTTAGTATTTATAGATGTGGGAATGATAATTACAGGAATGTGTTTGTATAAAAAGAAAATTACAATTCCTAGTAACATTTTCGGCAAGACTGGAACTTTTATTATGAGCATAGGTTTGTTGATGTGCTTCTTTGATGGTTCATTACATCCTTGGAACTTAGTAGTACTATATGTTGGTCTAATACTTATTATAATAAGTCTAATCGTTTATATCTTGTTAAATTATAAGCGCGTATTTAAAATTAAACCAAAGGGAGAAAAGCAAGGAGAGCAAGACAAACAAGAAAAGCAAACTGACGAAGTGCAAGTCGTAGAGACTACGGCGACTCCAGTACAAGAAACTGAAGAAAAAACAGAGATTAGCACTACTAAAGACAACAATGTTAGTGGGGCAAATTAAATAGTTAGTATTGACTTTTAAATTTGAATTTGTTATAATAGGTAAAAAGATATAGGAAAGGGGATATTTAAATGACGACTGCATTATTAATGGTATCTTTAATTGAAAGACTATCACAGGCAAACGTTATAATAGGAATTATTCTGGCAGCACTAGGTATAGCGATTGCTTGTTTGTCCCGCAGAATCGCTTGTGCCGCTCGTAAAACAGACAAAGTGCCAAACGATGATTCTATTATGATTACGACAAAAGTTATAGGTTTGATTTTTATTGTTGTAGCACTCATCGTGATGGTTATTCAATAAATAAAGATAATCAAATACGACAATTTTTAGAGATATATTGCATTATTCGTGTAATATATCTTTTATTTTTGTCTCAAAATTCCTTAGCAATAAGTTAAAATGATTGTGCTGGGGGAAAATGTATGGAAATTATAATTGAGTATGTACTACTTGATAATTTTTTAATAGATGCACTGTTATTAGTGTTAACATACAGGACGTTAAAAATGCCAATTAGCAAAGCGGGAATCGTGCTAGCAGGAATGTTTGGTGCGGGCTTTGCTGTTGTATCTCCTTTAATAGACGTAAGCGGAATTTTGGCAATATTAATGAAATTAGCCGTTGCCTTTGTAATGGCATTAATGTCTTGCTTCACTTTTAAGAAGTTAATTTCGCGATATGCTTTGTTTGTACTATACACTTTTGCGTTCGGTGGGGCTTTAATTGCGGTGTTTAATTTCTTGGGTATTAGTGTCTATGATTCTTTATATATAGGTTATGTTTCAACCTTGCCACTAGGAACTATCTTAATCTCTTGCCTGTTTTTTGCAATGGTTATGTTCAGACTGCTTAAATATGTGTTTAAAACTAGATTTTATGCAAGCAATTCGTGCGAAGTAATAGTAAAAGTCAACAACAAAACGGCAAAAATAAAGGGGTTTATAGACACAGGCAACACATTACATAATAGTATGGGCAAACCCGTACTGGTCGTGCCTGAAAAGGTATTGCAAAAATGGTTTACGCCACACGAAAGGTTAAATATTATGTTTGGAAAAGAAGTGTCTAATATTTATAATCTAGAAACTTTAAATGTAGGTAGTATGGGCGGAACGTATAAAATGAAGGTTTTTGATTGTGAAATTTTGGTAAATGGTGAAACGAAAGCGGGTGCAATCGGTGTGGCAACAGGTAAATTGAAATGCGGTGATTGTCAGGCAATTTTAAATCAAGAGTTGGTGGGGGTCAGTAAATGATAAAGTTAGTAAAAAATTTTATAAGAAAAATTTTAGGTCTCAATAATGATATAACACAGGAACAAATGCTATTGTTCCTTTGTTCTAATGAAGCATTACCAAATCCTATGGAGCCAGAAGAAGAAACAGAGTTTTTAATTCGTATGCAAAATGGTGACGAACAAGCAAAAAATGAGTTAATTGAGCGAAATCTAAGGTTGGTCGTATATATTGCAAAAAAATTTGAAAACACAGGAGTAGACATAGAAGATTTGATTTCTGTCGGCTCAATAGGACTAATTAAGGCTGTCAATACCTTTAATCTTGATAAAAAAATCAAGTTAGCCACTTATGCTTCACGTTGCATTGAAAATGAAATTTTAATGCATTTACGAAAAGTTTCAAAGCAAAAAAAGGAAACTTCGCTAGATTCGCCACTTTCTTTTGATAGTGATGGCAACGAACTTTTGCTAAGTGACGTCATAGGAATTGACGCGGAAGAAGTTTTTAAAAATATTGAAACTTCGGTAGAAAAAGAAATAATTTATAGTGTATTAAAAAAATTAGATGAAAGAGAGCAACAGATTGTATCAATGCGCTTTGGCTTGAATGGACAAAAAGAGTGTACACAAAAGCAAGTCGCGGATATGCTACAGATTTCACAAAGTTATATTAGTCGTATTGAAAAAAAGATTTTAAATAAAATGAAAAAAGATATGGCAAAATTAATTTAATAAATTTGGTATAAAAATAGAAATAGATGCCGACACTATTGTTTGATTTTATTTCGTGGGGGGGATAATGTCAAACAAAGTAGAGATTTGTGGTGTCAACACTAATAATTTGCCTAAATTTACACCTGAAGAATTAGCCGATTTAATGAGTAAGATAAAGCAAGGCGATGAACAAGCCAAAGATAAGTTTATTTATGGTAATATGCGTCTTGTTTTGAGTGTTGTGCAACGTTTTAGCAATAGGAAGGAAAATCCCGACGATTTGTTCCAGGTAGGCTGTGTGGGGTTAATCAAGGCGATTGATAATTTTAATATTGATTTAAATGTCAAATTTAGCACTTATGCTGTGCCTATGATTATAGGTGAAATAAGGCGTTTTTTACGTGATAATAGTACTATTAGGGTAAGCCGTTCTTTGCGTGATATCGCATACAAAGCTCTGCAATCTCGCGAAAAACTATCTTATAGTTTACAGAGAGAGCCTACAATAGACGAGATTGCTGAAGATTTAGAAACTCCGTTAAAGCAAGTTGCTTGTGCCTTAGATGCGATTAGTGAACCCTTGTCTTTGTCTGAACCTATGTACTCAGACGATTTGGAAGCAAGTGAATTAAGCGAATACATTGCAGATATGGAAAATTGCGACGATAAATGGTTGGATAACGTGTCCATTAAAGATGCTTTAAGTGAGTTAGACCCACGTGAGAAGAAGATTTTGATTTTGAGATATTATTTAGGCAAAACGCAAGTAGAAGTAAGTGATGAAGTAGGTATTAGCCAAGCCCAAGTGAGTAGATTAGAAAAAGCTGCGCTGAGAGTTATAAAAAAATACTTTGTCTAAAAATTTGCATTTTTTCGGTATGCGTGCATATATAATTATATAAATATAACACGTGGAGAATGAATGGAAATAACGTTTAGTGATTTACGTGCGAAAATGGTAGTTAATCTAACCGATGGTCGTAGGCTAGGGCATATAATTGATTTAATTCTTGACCAAGATAATGCACGTATTTTAGGTGTGGTTGTGCCTGGTGGTCGTGGTGGGCTGTTTAAAGGTAGGGAAGATTTGTTCATACCTTATCAATGTATTTGTAAAATAGGGCTTGATACTATTTTAGTGGAATTAAGCCCTATTACGCAACAAGTCAACACTTCAAGGGTATTAGGACAATACGTTCCTGCAAATTCAGTTATTGTAGAGCCAGAAAAGAAAAATGAAAAAGGGCATAGATATGCCCCTTATTCACCTGATAATTATTAATTATTTATCGCTTTTTTCTTCAATTTCTGCTATTTTTTGATTGATTTCAGCAGTCGGCTGTTTGCCTTCCTTTAATAAATCTCTAATTTCTTTTAGTAACCCCTCTGTACTGTTTTTGTAAGCTTCTTCTTTCTTCTTTTCTTCTTCCGCTTTCTTTTTGTCGTCTAATTCTTTTTGTCTTTCAGCCAATGCTTGTTTAACCGCTTTTTTGTCTTTCAAGTCAATGCCTTTTTCAACGAGAAAGGCTTTTTCTTCTTTTGTGGTAGGTTTAACTTTAGATTCAACTTGTTTAAAGAGTTGTGAGCTTTTCATCATTAATTTTAAAATTACAAAAATCGTTAGAGCAATGATTAAAAAGTCAATCATAGATTGTATAAAGTTTCCGTAATTCCATGTTAGAGTCGCTACGCCTTCGCTATCACGTTGCAGAACTACTGAGAGGTCAGCGAGACTATTTGCGCCTAATGCCCACGTAATTAGTGGCATTATGATGTCATTTACTAGACTAGTTACAATTTTGTTGAATGCAGTACCTATAACAACTGCAACTGCTAAATCAATAATGTTGCCTTTACTGATAAAGGCTTTGAATTCTTGCCAAAATTTCATTTCTATACCTTCTTTTGTGTGATATGAAATATTTTAACACAATGGAATTATAAAATCAATATTTTGAGTATAGAAAACTGTTCTTTAGGGTATGATTTTGTAAGGGGGTAATTATGAAATTAA
This sequence comes from uncultured Clostridia bacterium, assembly GCA_944384375.1. Classification (GTDB taxonomy): domain Bacteria; phylum Bacillota; class Clostridia; order Christensenellales; family UBA1242; genus UBA7867. The sequence goes on from CALWTE010000020.1 coordinate 42,992, forward strand.
AAGATAGTAGAACTTATGAAAATTTGGCACGCAGTTATGCGGCAGAATGCCAGGCTCGTACCCGTTATGAGTTTATAGAGTATGGAGCAAGATTTAATGGTTATAAAAACATTGCAGATATAATTGATGAAATAGTTTTTCAAGAATTTAATCACGCGAGAATGTTTTATACTTTTATACAAGATGGGGAAGACGAGCAAATAGACAATATTGATATTGTAGGTAGTTTTCCTTTTAGAGAGAAATGGGACTTGCAAGAAAATTTGAGACTAGCAGCAGAAGACGAGGATAATGAGATAAAAGCTTACGTTGAATTTGCAAATGTCGCAAGAGAAGAAGGCTTTGAAGAAATTGCAAAATTATTTGAGCAAATTATGGAAGTAGAAAGTTATCACAAAATGATATTTTTGGAACTTTATACTCAGTTTAAAGACGGTACGCTTTATAAGAAAAATAAAGATGTAGCATGGATTTGTGCCGACTGCGGATACATGGAATTTGGCAAAGAAGCATGGGACGAATGTCCATTATGTAAGGCTAAACGTGGTTCAGTCAAACTAATTTTGGAAGCCCAAAAAATCCGCTTTAACGAAAAGAATTAAACGAGCAAAGGCTCGTTTTTATTTTAATTTAAAACAAGTCGGCAATACAAATCATATAAATAATTGGTGTTATATGGGTTCTTTTACCTAACATATAGACAAAAGAAAAAAAACACTATATATTGTAGTTTTACGACAAATCATACCACAATCAATAGTGTTTTTTTATACTGGTGCCGAAGGCCGGACTCGAACCGGCACGGGGTTGCCCCCGAGGGATTTTAAGTCCCTTGCGTCTGCCAATTCCGCCACTTCGGCATATTATGGAGGTGCCAACCAGATTTGAACTGGTGAATGAAGGTTTTGCAGACCTTGGCCTTACCACTTGGCTATGGCA
>CALWTE010000021.1 GCA_944384375.1 uncultured Clostridia bacterium
GGCAAAACAAATTAGTACACCCGCCCCCACTTGAAGTATAACTGAGTTTTTAAATTTAGACTTTGAATTTCTAATTAGTGCAAAGGCTAATGCAAAAATAGCAGCAGCAACAAGGCAGGCAGATAAAATTAAGTTTTGCAAGTCTACATTAAAGATTGTTCCGCTAAAGTATAGAATATCTGCGATTGCAAGCACTAAGAAGTTAAATAGGCACGAACCCAAAATATTGCCGTACCCTGCGTCTAAATTGCCTAAACGAACAAGCGAGAACGTAGAGACTATTTCGGGCAAACTGGTGGCCACTCCCAAAAACAGTGCGCCCGCGATACCTTTGGCTAGATTGTATTCTTCCGAAATGATATCTACCATATATGTCATAGAGACCGAAACTCCTACCAAAACAATAGCACATATAATAAAGATAGATACGATTTTTTTAGTGGAATACGCCATATACTTGTTTTTAGGTGACTTTGATTCTTCTCTTTCTTCGGTCATTACGATTGTGTTGTCTCTTGTCTCAATACTGACAATTACACCTGATTTGTCGTTGACTTTTTCAATATCTTTATTTTTCTTTTTATTGCCTTTATCTGTGGTAATAATAATTGCAATAACATACAGTAAGACGATTAACGGAGTGAGAATGTTTATATTTACATAAGGAATTACGATTTGCCAGTCAAATATCATTGCAAATAGCAAAATTACTGCAATCACTAAAGTAAATATATTAATTATAATGTTGCCTTTTGAAAATGGTTTATTTTTGACGCGTTTCGCAAATAAAACCATTAAAAAGCCGATTATTGCAATATCAAAGAGATTTGAACCTAAGATATTGCCCATTGTCATTTCGGGTTCGCCCATAAGTGCTGCGGTTACACTAGTGATTAACTCAGGCAAACTGGTTACGCCAGCCAACAACACACCAGACAAGAAAGCGCCCGTCATTTTGCCCTTACTCTCTAATGCGTCTATGCAATACGCCAAAATATTAGAGACGTACACAACTAGCACGAGCGAAATTGCATATGGAAACCATATCCACCACATAACTAACTCCTATTTTTTATCGTAAGTTAAATTGTAACAAATGCAAAGATTTTTGTCTATTAAATTGCTGCACCTAAAAAAGATTTTGCCAAAAATTAACAATATCATCTGACAATTCACCATAAGCTTGGACATCATGCGGAGTTTGTTCAGGTTCTGGCTCGGGTCTTGTCTTTGCTCCCACAACCTTTACCCCACGCACTGCTTGATATGTAACTCTACGTAAAAGTTTACGTTCTACTAACTTTTCCCCTTCGTAAATTTCTAAAATGGCGCGGACTTTGTATCCATTTTTTGCACTCGTGATATAAGCGCTTTCGTCAGAGTACTGCACTAAATTTTGATATTCTCCTTTATCGTCTATAATGACTTGTTCGGTTGGTGGTTCTATTGTCTTTTCAATTTCGGTGACGCGTTTTAAAGTGCGGTTGTGTGAATCAGGCTTGCCGTAGACTTCAAAATGGACTTGATTACCCGACACAAAGCCACGTAAAAATACTGGAGAGCCTGTATTGTTTGCCCAACGCAAGTCCGAAGTGCCGTAGTTTACCATAGCATCAAAGCCCATATTTACGTAACTACTGGCTAATGAATGGCTGTGAACTTCTCTAATTTCCATACCCGCAAGCAACAAAGCATTATAAAGTGTGGTACTCACCTGGCACACCCCACCGCCATAACCTTCTACATATTTTTTATCAACAATAATGTTTGCTGGTTTGTAGCCGTTGGCTTCACTGCGCCTGCCTGTAGTTTGATTAAAACTATATTCTGTGTTGCTTTCCATTTTTAAGCCGTTTAGGCTTTTAGTAGCAAGCACTATATTATGTTTTCTGTTAGTTACGTTATCGTTAAAAGTTGTATAAAAACTGGAACGTAAATTTGCATAATCTTTAATATCGTCATAAAACACATTAGGTTGCAGAATTGCTGGTTTTAACTCTATTTTTACATTCGCGCTAGATTGTAGTTTTGCGCTAATTTCGGCTAAAATATCGTCAAAATTTAAATTATAGCCTATTTCTTCCTTTGTGAAAGTAAAAGGCGAAGATTTATTTGAGTTAAAGGTATAAGTAGCGTCTTTTGCTGGGCAATTGATGGTTTTCTTTAAGTCTTGTAAAATTTCGTCAATACCTAAAAAGCAGTAGTTTAGGCTTTGCTCGGCGGTAAAACCTAATTTGCGAACGTCAGTCAAGAGTTTGGCGCGTTCGCTAGGAGTACCCCAGCGGTGAAAACGTTGCCCTTTTGCCGTAAAGCAAAAATTGTCGCTCTCGTGTTCCTTCGCTAGATACGTCCACTCTTTATCACCGTATGTAAAAGTAATAGTTGGTTTTTCGGTGCTAGCGTAAATTACATTGTTGTTTGTAAGAATAAGCGCAAAAGTCTCTAAAAATACGCAAAAACAGCATAATAACAAAACTACGCTAAATTTTAGTAATTTTTGCATATTTCCGCTTTGCTCCTTAAAGTTTTCTTATATTTTGTGTAAAAATCACATAAAATATGCAAAAAAAAAACAAGCCTATAAATTAGGCTTGCTGTTTTAGACTTCCGCTTGTCGCTCTTGAGACAGTGCGTCATTATTTATTTCATTTGCTATGTTTGTTTGCTCGTTAGGTGTCAATGGTTCTACATTGAACTGGTTAACGGGCATAGTTTTTGTAACGATTTGCTCGTACTGTGGTACGGCGTTTGCTTGATTAGTTGACTGAGCCAAAATGTCTTGTGGAGTTTTGGCTTGTGCCTGTCCAGCCTGTTGCATTTGAGCCTGCTTACGTAACTCTTGCTCGCTACGTTGACGAATAAGTCTTTGCTTTAAGTCTACTAATTTATCCTTATTCCAAGGTAACAAATCAAGCTGATATTTCGCAAAATCGGCAGGAATAATATCTTGTGTTAAATAGGTCAAAATTTGCTCTTGTCTAAATTCTGCAATGTCCTTTTGCACAGACAAAGGTAGATGCAATACCATATTACCTATCATAAAATTATTTAATTTTGCAAAATCGGTAACATTACTACCCAAAAGTTTCAAGCCTACTTTCTGATGCCAAGTTTTGACGCATTCATCCAAATCGTTCTCCGATAGGAAATTACCTTTTGTTGCCAAAAAGTCGCGCATACACTCTTCACTAGTAAAAGGGAATTCAATTCGCTGACGAGTATTGAAAATAGTGGTAGGCAGTTCTATTGATTTGAGCCCTTCTATTGTAATAAATTCACCATCTTTAAAATTACAATCCGAGTTATATAATTTTTTCGGGTCTTTTGAACGAATGGTGGACACACGGTTACCATACATTCCCTTGCCCGCGATAAATTTCTCAAAGATAAAACCACACGTAGTAGCATAAGAAAGTTGATGCATTGACTGCATATTCTTAAAAACTTTTTCTATCATTTTGCCCCTCCAAAAGCCAAATTATATATCTAAGGTAAAACGTTGCGTAGGTTTCGCATCTTGTTTGCCATCGTCAACTTCAGCGTCAACTAGCAAAACTATATTTTGGCTCTCTGTCTGTACATCTACATATCTAGTCGCAGGCTCAATTTCGCCATTGTATTCCATAGCGCACCTGCAATAAACTGACAAAAAATCCTTTGCCCGTAAGAAGGCATCTTCTACAGAGTCACCCTCTGTACATATGTTTAAATCGTGGAACACTATTGTATAGCCACGATTCTCGCTATCTTGATATAAGACCGCAGGAAAAACAAATTGTTGCATCATCATACCTCACAATATATTTTTATTATAACACATATTTTAATTTAAGTAAAATACTTTTAGCATATTTCTAGCCTAAATACATCCACGTATTCATTACTAAAAGAATTATATCAATTAAGGCAAACACCAAATTCCACACAAAGGAAAAGTTTGCCAAAGGTGAAGAATTACGCCTGCGTCTAGCTATAGAAATCGCTTTACCAGAGTACGCCATACCAAAAGCAGAGACGACTACCCCTACCGCGACTAAAATATCCAACCAAATTATAGAACCTACAGCGACAAAGCAAAATGTAAGAATAGACGCTAGCATCACCGCAAAAGAGCCCACACCTATCCAAAAGCCGACTTTTGCATAAGTATCAAAGAAACGATTTTCTTTTTCTATCGCTGCATTTTCTTCCAAATAGTCAAAATACCCCATTTGGCATACCCCCTATTAAACTATATTATAGTAAAAAACCTGATTTTAGGCAAACGTTTTAAAATAGTTTTCTCAAAATTAGCAAAATTAATCATTATGCACAAAACTAATCAATTTAGAATACTATGATAATAGCCCCTTTATACATAGCCTATCTAGGTTATGAAATCAAGGAGGTGTTACCTATGTGCTGTAATTGCAACAGACCTAACAAATCTTTTTGCTGGAATAACTATAACTGTTCATTTGGATGTGGTTCTCAACCTAAACCTGCAGTAAAACCTAACTGTGGTTGTGATAATAACTGGGGTGGTTGTATGCAAAACGGTTGGGGACAAGATTGCAGACCTTTACCAAGGGGCAACAACTGTGGTTGTAACTGGGACTGCGGATGCAGACCTAAACCAGTTAGACCAGAACCAAAAAGTTGTTTTAATGTAAAATTTGAAGGCATTATTAGATTTTGTTAAAAAAACGTCCTTTATTTGGGATTTTCCAAACAAAAGGGCGTTTTTTATCTTAAAATATCAGGGACAGTGAATAGCAAAGTCTCCTTTTTGTTTAATTCGGGCATTATGGCGCACATAGAAAGCAACCCATTAAGCACTCTACTATATAATTCCCTAGGGAGTTCTGGATAGTATTCAATTAAATCATTGCCATTTAGATTTAATTCTTTTAGGCTAAATGGAGTATTATCTATCTTCATTAATTCCATAACCTTAAAGAGATTTTCTCCTATTCCCGCTAATTTACACAAACCTAATAATTCGTTTAAATAAGCAAAATTGCTCTGTATAAATAGTCTACATTCACGCTCTGACGTAACCTTATTTTGTCTAACTTGCATAAAGTTAAGAATAATTGACAAAAGTCTTGTAACTTCTTTTTTATTTAACATAATGCCATTAATACCCAAAATATCAATAACATTTTGTGCCGTTGGTGTTACGTTTAACCCGTCTAGCATATCAATTACGAAACTTACAATTCTCAGTGCTGGTGGGGCTTTTGATAGTAAACTCCATTCTATTTTAGTAAAATCATGTTGATTTGGCTCTAATGATTTATAAAATTTAGTCAAAACATATTGCCACGCGCCTAAATCACTTAAAACTTTTAAACTCTTAACAGGTGCATCTGGATTTTTAATAAAGTTATATTTATAGTCAGCAAAAAGTATTGCGATAATTTCTTTATTAAACCGCTCTTGCGATATGTCCCCTAACTGAGATATTAGGTTTTTAGCGGTTTCGTAGGTGTTTTTATCTATGCTAAAATCCAACTCACCTGCAATTCTCACAAGACGCAAGATTCTCAAGCCGTCACGCGAAAAAACTATTTGCGGGGTTTCAACCGTCTTTAAAATATGGTTCTGCACGTCTAACACGCCATTATAAAAATCTAGCACTTGCCCACTTAAAATATTTAGATATAGTGCGTTTGCTGTAAAATCGCGCCTACTAGCATCTAGTCTAATATCGTCTACGAATTCCACTTGTTTAGGGCTGTGAATACCGCCTGCTTCGTATTGTTCCGCCCTAAAAGTGGTATGTTCATACTCTAACTGTTTACCTATTTTATTTATATGTATAGTACCTAAATCTTTATTTATGAGTTTGCCCAAGTATTTTGTGTTTTCTAAAATTTTAAAGACTTCATCAGGTTTTGCACTACTGCAAATGTCTATATCGGTTTCGCAAAAACCTAAAAGCGCATTCCTAACGAACCCACCCACTATATATAATTCAAATCCATTATCTTTAAAAATTTGGGCAAGAGCCAACAAATCTTCATCTATTTGTAAATTTAACTGCATAATTGTATTATAGCACATTAAAAATTAAATAGACAATCAAATTTAGGCATTTAAGCAAAAATTCCGCCCGCTAGAAAACTAGCCAAAGTATCTAGCGCATCTAATCTACGTCTAATAATATTATATATTGCTGTATTTCGCTCTTGTGTATCTTCTATAAACATTATTTGTAACAAACTATCAATTAATTCTAACTCGCTACGTATATATTCACGCAAGGCACTATTAAAATTGTTAGGGATACCTTCTAGCATAGTTGGATTTGCGCGTGGTGAAGCCGAATTTGTATAATAACTAGATAATTCTTGATAATCTTGTTCGTTTAGTGGAATTAGTCCTTGAATATAGTTTCGCGAGCAACGGTCAGTTGCACGCCTGCTTAGAATTCGCAACAAATCACGGTTTTGAGACCAGTTTATATTGTTAAACAAGTTATTTGCTTGCGTATTGTCGCTAACTAAATTATTATTTGTTGAGCCGTTTGTGTTATTTGTGTTGCTAGTTGTGTCTTCATTTTGCAATGTATTAACTTTGTGTTTAAAAGCAGGACGCAAATTTGCATAACCTTGCCTTAAATTACGCATATTATTCTCATCGGGTAATTTGTAATCATCAAAATCTTGCATATTCCCCCCTAAAATATTATTTAACTTTTATATGTCTATAAATCAAAATTTGTTAAGGAGTTTCGCCTATGAGTAAAAAAGAAGCCACCGATTTAAACAATTTAATAAAAAAAACCAGCGAAGCCGAAGAAACTTTGCTGATTAAACGTAATAAAAATTTATCTAAGAATTTACGTAAGTTTATTAAATTAAAGCGTGAAATCGCCGAATTTGAGCAAGATAATTAAAGCTCCCGTCTGTCCTCAATCGCACGTGATAGGGTTACTTCGTCAACGTATTCAATATCAGTACCCAAACTTACACCCTGTGCTATTCTAGTTACTTTTACACCTAAAGGTTTCAGTAAGTTACTAATATAAATTGCAGTCGCTTCCCCTTCTACTGTGGGATTAGTAGCCATAATGACTTCTTGCACTTTGTCTTTATTAATTCGTTCTAAAAGTTCTTTAATTCTTATGTCGTTAGCAGTTTTACCTTCCAAAGGGTTAAGTAAACCGTGCAAAACGTGATAAGTACCATTAAAATCACTTACTTTTTCAAGAGCAAGCACGTCTTTTGGTTCTGCGACTACGCAAACGAGTTTTCTATCACCACGCAAGCAAGTATTACAAATATCTTTGTCTGTAAAATTACCGCAAATTGTGCAGTACTTAACTTTTTCCTTTGCATCTAGAATGGCATCGGCAAAACTTTGTGCATCTTCATTAGACATATTTATGCAATAATATGCGTAACGAGTCGCTGTCTTCCTCCCCACTCCAGGTAAACGAGAAAAGGCCGAAATCAGCCTTTCAACCGGAATTATAAAATTCTTCAATTAAAACATACCCCCTGGCATTTGAGGAGCCATTTCTGCTAATTTATCTTCAATTTGTCTATTAGCATCATTAATTGCCGCCATAATCAAGTCTTCTAGCATCTCCTTGTCTTCAGGGTCAATCACTTCGGGTTTAATTTTTAAAGAAGTCAACTCGCGTTTACCGTTCATCTCAACTTCTACCATTCCGCCCCCTGCGTTTGCATAGAAGGTTGTTGCTTCCAATTCTTCTTTATCTCTCTGCATTTGCTCTTGCAACTTTTGAGCTTGTTTTAATAAATTTTGCATATTAGCTCCGCCGAATCCGTTAAATCCTGCCATAATTTTTTCTCCTTAATTTGTTAATTCTATTTTAACTCCGAGTATATGCTCTAACTGGTTAATTTTGTTTTGCTCATTATTTATAGTTTCGTCAAGCACTAACTCAATATTTAAATTATAACCTAATTTATGCAAAGTATCAACTAAATAGTTATAATTTTGTGGTTTTTTTAAAGTTTCATAATTTATAACATCGGGTACAAAAATCTTTAAAGTTTGGTTTTCTAGTTTGACTTTACCTAACTCAACACATACCGAATGTAATAAAATGTTGCCTTGTTTTTTGATATTTAGTAACATTCTGCCCCATAGCACTCGCTCGTTTGGTAGTGGTTTAGGTGTAATGTCGTCTTGTTTAGGTAAATCTTTGTTTTCTGCTTGCTTTTGTAAATCTTGGTTTTTAGGGTTTTCAGTCTGTTTTTGTAAATCTGTGTGGCTAGGTTGATTTAAATTTTGCTCTCTCGTTTCTTTATCAAAAACAATTTCGCCACGACTAGCCTGAATGGTTAGTTTTTTTTTACGTCCGCACTAAGTAGCCCTAATGCGGTGGTTTCTATTAATAATTGCGGGTTAAGTGAATATTTGAGTTCTGCTTCTATTTGGCTGAACGCTTGCATTGCTTCATTTAGCTTTGTAACGTCAAATTTTTCGGCTAAATCCTTTAATTTCGCTAACATTTCATCATTGTATTCATTTTTTGCTAAGTCATCGCCGCAAGTTTTGATTACTAACAAATCTCTAAAAAATTTAGTTAAATCGTTTGCTGTAACAAGCAAGTTTTTACCTGCCTTTACAATATCCGTAAATTCGGTAAAGAAATCTTTTATTCTTTCTTCTAAAATGGCGCTACCGAGATTGTAAATAGTTTGCTTGTCACTGACGCCCAAAACGGACACGACATCATCATATTTTATATTATTGTTTGAAAAACTAGCACACATATCAGCAATACTGAGTGCATCACGCACACTGCCTTGACCTGCTGTGGCAATTAAATTTATTGCACTTTCTTCGGCAATGATATTGCTTTGTTTAAAAATATCGGTAAGTAACTTTGCAATAGTTTGCGTATTAATTAACTTAAAATCAAATCTTAGCACTCTGGATAGAATGGTAGCAGGTAATCTATGTACTTCTGTAGTCGCTAGAATAAATACTGCGTGTGTAGGTGGCTCTTCCAAAGTTTTTAGTAGTGCATTAAATGCGCTAGCCGTCAGCATATGAACTTCGTCTATTATATATACTTTATATCTGCCTACTGTCGGCGGGTATTTTACCTTTTCGCGTAAGTCCCTAATTTCTTCTACGCCGTTATTACTTGCGGCGTCTATTTCTATAATATCAATGGCATTATTTTCTTTTAATGCTTTACAAACTTCACATTCACCGCAAGGCGAACCATCTACTGGGTGCTGACAGTTTATAGCCCTTGCAAAAACTTTAGCACACGTTGTCTTACCTGTTCCACGACTACCGCAAAACAAGTATGCGTGGCCTATTTGGTCGTTTAAAATTTGGTTACGCAAAGTCTTTGTAACGTGCTCTTGCCCTACGATTTTGTCAAATGTAGTAGGTCTGTATTTTCTATATAATGCTAAATACATTCTTTATTTCTCCAAAAATTTTAGTTTACCTTTAATTCTTACTATTGCATTATCTATTGATTTTTCGTTTTTGTCAAGTTGATTTGCAATATCTTTATAACTTTTTCCTTTTAAATACAGTCTTAAGACTTTTAGTTCAAACTCGCTAAGGTGTTGCTTTATCTCTTGATATAATTCCTTTTCGCGTTCGTGTAAATCATAAACTTGTTCTGGCGTCAAATCTTGACTAGGAAAGTCTAACTCCACTTCTTCGTCGTCATCGTCTAAAATCTCGTTTTGCGTTTCCAAACTCAAATAAGCACTCAAAGGCGCATTTTTTTGGTTTAGGCTACTGCGTACTGCTGAAATAATCTGCCTATAAACACACGTATAGGCGTATGAATAAAAAGACGTTTCACTCATTATATCATAGTTTAAAAAGGCCTTATATAACCCTATCATACCTTCTTGCACTAAGTCTGCCTGGTCTCTATCATTTAAAAAATAACTACGTGCCACGCGTGTAACCATCGGTTTAAACTCGTCAAACAACTTATCTAAACTCTTATTGTCGCCCGCTTTCGCTTGCAACAACAATAGCCTATAATAATCGTTCCTTTCTTTATTCAAATTAGTCTCTCCTTTGTCTTACTGCTTCAAACACGGCAATTCCACAAGCCACACTTGCATTTAGCGAATTTACCTTCCCAAACATCGGCATAGTAAGTACATCATCGCAATTTTCCTTTACAAGCCTACTAACTCCTTTACCTTCGCTACCGATTACTAACCCCAGCGAACCTTTTAAGTTTTGCTTGTAAATATCTTTGCCACCCAATTCAACGGCATATATCCACATTCCGTCATCTTTTAATTTTTTGATTGTGTTTGTTAAATTCGTAACTTTGCATACTAGCATATGCTCTAACGCACCCGCACTGGTTTTTGCAACTGTTCCATTAATAGGACAAGCACTATGTTTAGGAATAATTAACCCATGCACACCAGCACATTCGCACACACGCAAGATAGAACCTAAATTATGCGGGTCTTCCACGCCGTCTAAAATCACTACAAAAGGCAATTCTCCTTTACTTTCTGCAAGTTTAAATATATCGTCTAACTCGCAATACGAAAAGTCTTCCATTTCGGCGACAAAGCCTTGATTGTGCTCGTCCTTGCAAATTCTAAATAGTTTATCTCTATCTAAATATTCTATCTTAATGTTTTTCTTTTTTGCCGTACTCTCTATTTCGCCCGTAGTGCCTTTAAATTTATCTAAAATATAGATTTTATAAATTGCTTTATTAGAGCGTAAACTCTCTAAAATCGCATTTTTGCCATAAATAATCATTTTTTATCTCCAAATATCAAACGCAAAATTTCATTTAATCTTTCATTATTATCTAATAAATATAAGTAACCTATTAAGGCTTCTAGCCCTGTCGCTCTTTTGTATTCAGCCAAACCATAATGCTTACTTTTAGTGGTAATAGGGGCATTTTTGGCTCTGCGCACGACATCTTGTTCTTGCTGAGTTAAATTCGGCGATATTTTATCCAAAGATTCGGCTTGTGCCGCTGCATTTACCCAAACCGTTGCTAACTTGTTTAGTTTTGCTGGTTTTCCGTGATTAAAACGCAACTCATACTCTCTTGCACACAGGCTAAAAACCGCATCGCCTATCCACGCGAGAGTGCTAGAAGGAATACTCAAGAGTTCATTTTCTGTAAACTTTGTTTCTGTAAAAAATTTTATCATAAAAAGTATTTTAGCACAAAATTTTAATTTTAGCAAATATTTAAGATAACACTAAAAATTTTTTAGATTTGTCCATAGCATACATTAAAAATTAAACCAAACAAAATTAGGTATTTTTAGATTACTAACTATAATATTTTAAAAGTTATGTGAATATAGTATTTTTTAGGAGTTTAAGTTATGATATTTAGAATACCCATAAATCTAAAAAAATTTCTTTGTTATCTTTGCGTTTTTACAGTTTTGTTTAGCGCAAATGCATACCTATCTTTTATAAACAATACGCAACAAACCACTGCTAGTCCAGCAAATAAATTTACAGTCGTACTAGATGCTGGGCACGGCGGAGTTGATTCGGGTTGTGTAGGTAAAAACACAAACGCATACGAACGTGATATAAACTTAAGTATTACGAAAAAAATAGGAAACTTTTTAAACGTATTGGGTGTGGGAGTTGTTTATACTAGGACTAATGAAGATGGCCTATATGGCACATTCGCAAGCGGTCATAAAATGCGCGATATGCGAGCGCGCGAAGCAATAATTGAACAAGCAAATCCAAATTTAGTCGTGAGTATCCACTTAAATAGTTTTACTGCCCCATCTGCAAAAGGTGCGCAAGTTTTTTATAAATTAGGTAGTGAAACCAGTAAAGATTTAGCCGATAATATGCAATCACTTTTTGCCGAGCAAATTGAAGGTTCAAAGAAAACGAGTACTGAAGGTGACTTCTATATCTTAAACTGTTCTAATGCCGCGGGAGTCTTAGTGGAGTGTGGTTTTTTATCTAACCCAGACGAAGAAGCAAAACTCGTAACAGACGAATATCAAGAAAGAATTGCATATATCATTACATGCGGAATAATTAGTTTCTTTGGTCTTAATTCTGTATAATTTTTTAAGTATTATGCATAAAAAGCCTTTATTTATGCAGTATTATGCACATGCATAGTACCTGCATAATACTTAAAAAACACAAAAAAAGTAAATAAAGATTATCTTTTAATGAACCACGTGGCATTACAGTAGTTTTCTTATAACTACAAAAACAAAGAGCATATTATTTATAACAATATGCCCTTTTTGTTTTTATCTGGTTAAGATAAAATAAATTAGTTATTCAATTGTTGCTCTACGCTGATATTACCAGACACACTACTAATAGATAACGTATCGCTCTGCCCTGTATACCCACCTATATTTACGCCAGATTTATATGTTTCATTATCAGTACTATTATTTACTGAATATTCTTCAAAGTTTGAAAGTTTAAAACTAACAGAATTTGATGTTTGCCAGTCTTTTAGCAAGAAAGCATAATTCGGCTTTTCAAACGTTATTTCAACCGCTCCAGAATGTGTAACAAATGTGTTCTCGCCTTTTAATTCTTGATAGATTACGTTTACTCTTGCTTGTCCTTTATTTACTACATTAAAATTTACTGCACCATTTATATCATTTAAGATAACTTCACTATCGGTTGTTTCTATAATGTAATTGATTTGTTTATTTTGTGCGTTTGTTAATTCTATTCTACCACTATTTGATTTAACAGAAATATCTGCATTTACATTATTTACAGTAATATTTCCTGAGCCCGTAGTTAAGATTGATTCGCCTATTAAGTTCTCAATATCAATTGAACCGTTACCCGAAATGTTAGCCACTACACTATCGTTTGCATCTATTACATTTAGTGAACCATCATTGTTTGAGAATGAAATCATACCATTTACTTCATTTACTCTAACATCACAAGTTTCTGCATCAACGTATAACACACCTTCTACATCGGTACCGATTACATAACCAGCATTGCCTTCAATCATAAGGTTGCCATAGACCGTGTTAAAGTTGATTGTACTATTGTATAGTCCATTAATGATTAAGTCATTTGGATTTGATGCCGAGCCTACATTATTAAAATCGGCACGGCCAAACCCACTAGATATACTTAAAGACATGTCGCAAGATAAATCTTTATTAACATCTAAATTCCCTGATTCCTTATTTATTATAATTGAATCAGCAACCGTTATATCATTTAATTCTACGTAACCATTTTGACTATTTATAGTTAGACTACCTATGTTTGTAGTCACACTGTCATCGCTAGGAGTATTACCTATTGTTACGCTACCGCCGTTGGTTTCTATAATTAAATCTTTGTCGGCAAGTAAATTAGAGTCAAGCATCATTCTCACACTTGTATTTGTCCTACTAATTAGGCCAGTAGGTTCTGTCATTGAAACAATCATATAGTAACCGTCAGAACGCTGTTCAAAAGTGTACCCAGACAACTCAGCGGTACTAACTTCGTTAGTCGCAAACCCTCTATAGTTACGCCTAACTATTGTATCAATACTATTATCAGTACGAAGTGTATCATCTTCAGTCGCTGCACGAACCGAAACGTCCCAATTTTCTGTCTGTATTAGGACTTTATCAACTTCGTTCCACTGGGTTAAATTATTTTCGCTACCTTCCATACTGCCTGTTAAATCATAATAGTAGCCTACCGTCCTAGTGTCCCCGCTCACATAATGGAGTCCAAATAGTGAGAAACTAGGGAATATTACCATAGAACCTATTAATACAAGCCCTACGCACACGGCAAGCGCTAATAAAATAATTATGAATTTCAAAAAACTGACAAAAACATTCATTATTTTTACCTTTCTCCCTTTTTTCTTATTGTACTAAAAGCAAACAAATTAGTCAACTAATTTAATACAGCCTTAATTCTCCTAACTCCGCTACTACTACTTTCTTCTTTTAAAATCTTAAATGTACCCAACTCGCCTGTATGGCTAGCGTGTGGTCCGCCACAAATTTCTTTACTAAAATCGCCCATAGTATAAACAGTTACTTTTTCGCCATATTTATCATTAAAGATACCTATTGCCCCGCTCTTTTTTGCTTCTTCCACAGTCATTTCTTCACAAGTAATAGGCAAATCGCGTTTTATTGCATCATTAACCAAATCTTCTACTTGTTTTAATTCTTCTGGGGATAGTTTATGGTCACAAGTGAAATCAAAACGCAATCTTTCAGTCGTAATATTGCTACCACGTTGCTCCACATAATCACCCACGACCCTACGCAATGCAGCAAGCATTAAGTGAGTGGCTGAATGGAGTTTACGCAAAATTGCCTTTTCTTCATCACTCTTTGCTTCGGCAACGCCACCTTTAAACATTGCCCCTGAATTGTCACGTGATTGTTGTTGATGCTCGGCATAGAATTTGTCAAAGCCTTCCTTGTCTACCTTTATTCCCTTTTCATGTGCTAAATCTATTGTCAAATCAAGTGGAAAGCCGAAAGTGTCAAATAACCTAAACGCAGTTTTACCGTCAAGCGTATCGCCCGCTTTCAAATCTTTTGTACTTGCGTTAAATTCTTTAATGCCACCTTCAATAGCGTGCTCAAATTTTTCTATTTCATTCTTAATTTCATCAATTATAAATTGCTCTACTTTTACAAAGTTTGAAAAATCTTCCTTATAATACTCTACGTAATTTTCTACAACTTCAATTAAATTTAATGCTGGAATACCTAATTTTCTAGCGCAATTTACAGCACGTCTAATTAAACGTCTCAACACATAACCTTGCCCTACATTGCTAGGAGTCGTCGGTTGTAAATCGCCGAGCAAGAAAACTGCCGCACGCAAATGGTCACAAATGATACAAAAATTCCTGCCGTATTCGTTTTCAAAGTCAAAATTTTTGTTGCTTAGACGCTCCAAAGTCTTTATAGGCTCTACAAAACATTCATTCCTAAATGTTGAATCGTAACCATTTAATACGCACTCAATTCTTTCTAGCCCCATACCAGTATCTACGTTTTGTTGTGGTAATTTAGTAACTGGCCCGCCTTTTGTCTCTACATTAAATTCCATAAATACATTATTCCAAATTTCCACCCATTTACCACAATCACAAGACGGGTCGCAATGCTCACTGCACGCAGGTTTGCCTGTATCATAAAAAATTTCAGTATCAGGCCCACACAAGCCTACACCACCGCCTATTTCCCACCAGTTATCTTTCTTAGGAAAATAGAAAATGTGCGATTTGTCTATACCGCAATCTTGCCAAATCTTAGCACTCACTTCGTCACGTGGTACCACATCATCACCCGCAAAAACAGTAACGGCAAGCCTTTCTTTTGGAATATTTAGCCATTGTGGGCTAGTCAAATATTCATAACTCCACGAAATTGCTTCTTTCTTAAAATAGTCGCCTATACTCCAGTTGCCTAGCATAAAAAACATAGTGTGGTGTCTGTTGTCGCCCACTTCTTCAATATCATTAGTACGCAAACATGGCTGAATATCAAATAGCCTTTTACCCAAAGGATGTGGCTTGCCTGACAAGTAAGGAATCAAAGGTTGCATACCAGCGGTCGTAAACAACACGCTATTATCTGCGGGGATAAGCGAAGCCCCTACAATTTCCTTATGGTCTTTACTTAGCCAAAATTCTTTCCATTTTCTCATTAAAGTTTTACCTGTAATTTTTTCCATTCCTCTGCTCCGATATATATTAGTTTTTATAATAAAATTATATAAAATTACTCAAATAAAGTCAATATATTTTGATTAGATTAAGTTTCAAATCAACTATAAATTAAATTAAAAATTTTTGTATAAAATTGTAAATTTTTAGCAAAATAACTTAAAAAATAGGCAGGTAGGACTATGGATATTCAAAAAATCTTGCAAGAATTAAAACAAAACTTTAATGAAACAAGCGATTTAGTAACGCGGGAATTTTCTACTCATTCAGGCGAAAAAGTAGCGATTGTATTTATAGACAATATTGTAGACCAATTATTGCTCGCAACCAGTGTAATAAAGCCCTTGCAAAACCTAAATAGCGAAGAAAAAGCCGATTTAGCAGATACTGCGATGCAACAGATAATTGCTTTTAGTCAAGTAAAAGAAGCAAAAGACATTACCGAACTGACAGAAAATTTGCTAAGCGGTTTTTGCGGAGTCATCTTTGAAAATTCACAAAAAATTCTAATTGTGCAGTGTGTAAAATGGATAACGAGACTTCCTAGCGAACCCCCTACAAGTGCAGTTGAAAAAGGTCCACGCGAAGGTTTCGTTGAAGATATAATGTCTAACCTTACTCTATTACGTAAAAGATTAAAAACTAATAACTTAAAAATTGAAAACCTAAAAATAGGTAAAGAAACGAATACCGAAGTTCGGCTTATATATTTAAATGATGTAGCAGAACCGCAAGTCGTTAAAAAAGTTAAAGAAAAATTACAGGCTATTGATATTGACGGCGTAGTAGATTCAAATTATTTAATAGATTATTTACAAAGCCGTAAGCACTGTATTTTTAAACAAATAGGTTCAACGGAAAAACCCGATGTAGTAACGGCTAAAATTTTAGAAGGCAGAGTGGCAATTTTGGTAGATGGTTCCCCTATCGCGCTAACTGTACCATACATACTATTAGAAGATTTACAAGCAAGTAGTGATTATTATTCCAACGCAGGTAGAGCGACTTTCCTTAGATTTTTAAGGCTGTTTGCTGCACTTATTGCAATTACTTTGCCTGGAATATACGTGGCTTTGCTTTGTTACCACATAAAAGCCATACCTATAAAATTACTAATTACCATACTAAACTCAGTGCAAGGTATTCCACTGACACCATTACTAGAAGTCTTGTTTATCATATTTCTATTTGAAATCCTATATGAAGCTAGCCTGCGAATGCCACGTTATATGGGGCTTGCCCTGTCAGTCGTAGGTGCTTTAATTTTAGGTGATACCGCCGTGCAAGCAGGCTTAATCAGTTCCCCTGCCGTATTAATTGTAGCAATCACGGGCGTAATGAGTTACACAATACCAGAACAAAGCAATCAAATTTCTTTCTTGCGTCTAATCTTCACAATTTTAGGTGGCTTGCTGGGAATTTTTGGAATTATTGTAGGTGTTGTATTCTTAATAGGTTATCTAGTAAATTTAGACAGTTACGGTGCGCCATACTTAGCACCGTTTGCGCCTTACATAAAAGCAGACCAGCAAGATGCTTTGATGCATAAACCTGCTAATCAAGTTTTTTATAGGCCAAAAAGTATTCCTAATATAAACAAAAGGAGACAAAAAAATGACAGAACTAAGCAGTAGACAGTTTATATTAATTTCGCTGTATTTAATCATTTCGTCTAAATTAATGAGTATGCCGACTTTGATATTTGATTACGCAGGGAAAGAGGCAATCTTTACAATTGCTCTAAACTTTATTGTTGAAATCTTAATTGTTTTTCTAGTTTGTGAAGTAATAAAACGCAACCCAAATACGAATCTTTTTCAACTGCTAAAACAAAAATTTAGTATAGCAGGCGCATATATAATACTTATAATTTTATATGCCTTCATTTTATTCAAATTTTTATTTGTATTACAAGAACTTTATACCTTTTTTAAAGAATTTCTATATGATGATTTTATGCCTATAGTTTTTGCCTTGCCTATGTTTTTTGTAGTAGGCTATCTTGCATTTAAAGGTGCTCGCACTATGGGGCGAACTTTTGAAATCCTTTTTTGGTTTATTCTTATAGGTATAATTGTTACTATTGCAAGTAACTTAGAATACGTAAGTTTTAGCAGATTAGAACCTTATTTTGAAAATGGAATTATGCCAATGCTAGATGGTTCGCTAAAATCATTATTTTATTTTGGCAATTCTATTCCCCTACTTTTCTTTATAGGCAAAGTACAGGTAACTCAAAAATTCACGACAAAAGTTATCGCTTCTACCGTAGGGCTGGCTCTGTTTATCACAGCGTTTTGCTTTATTTTCTACGATGTATACGGAATGGCAGTACCTTATACCTTATTCGCTTTAAGTGACTTTGCGCAATATGCCCCTTTTATACTAGATTTGCAACGCCTTAACTGGTTAAGTACTATGGTTGACGTAACGAAACTATTTTGTTCTGCAAGTATATTTCTGTATTGCCTAGGACAAGCAGGCAAAAATATGGTCAAACTCAAATCGTCATTTTACCCTATTCTTGTTTCAATAATTATTACATACGTGCTAGCCACTCTCTTGAATTACGATTTAGATATTATGAAACACTACATTGCAAATTATCTTTCTTACGCGACTATAGGAGTAATGGCATTGACTATTATAATTTCATTAGTATTTAGTTTTAATAGGAGGAAAAATGAGCAGAAGTTTATTCAATAAAATAGTTGTATTTTGCGTGGTGTTCTTCCTTTTGATACTTGCGCCACAAGAAATTAATCGTCCAAATCAAGGAACTATTCGTGCTGTATGTACTGGACTTGCCATAGACACAGCAACTGATGGCTCTAATTTACTAAATGTAACGGCTCAAGTACTTATACCTAAGCCTGGAGGACAATACGAGCAAACCATATCACTAGTAAATGGCGAAGGCGCAAATTTGATTGAATCTTTTGATAACATGAGATTTCAATTAGGTAAAGAAGTAGGATTAGCACATTGTTGTTTTATTATTATTAGCAAAGATGTAAGTGAAACAAATATTGCTACTAATTTAGATTATTTAATTAGAGGTAGTTATTCTGGTAATAACACAGTACTTGTCTACACTGACGGAAAAGCCAAAGATTTAATTGCCGTTGCTTCAAATGTAAACTCCAACGAAGTTGATAATATTCAAACCTTAGTCAAATATAACAAAAAATTTTTAACATCTAATGAAGCAAACCTAAAAAGTTTCTTTGCCGATTACAACAGTCCACATAAAACAAGTGTAATGAATTGCGTAAATTTAAATAAAGAATCTGGTAGTGAAGGCGGTTCTCAAAGTGGTGGAAGCAGCGGTGGAAGCTCGGGGGGCAGTAGCGGTAGTGGCGAAAGTTCTAGCAGTGGTGCGCAAAATAATTTGCCCGACAAAATCAAAAATGACGGCTCTTTTGCGGTATTCTATGACGGGAAATTAGCGACTGTTATAGATGCGGACAAGCATAAATATTTTAACTGGCTGGACAAAGAATTAACAAATAATACGGTAAAAATTGAAAATATCACTGACGACACTTTTACTAATGCAACAATAAACTATTCAATCGTTAACAAAATAATGAAACAGAAATTTTACTTTGTAAATAACACCCCGTGTATTGATATATACTATGATTTAAAATTACGCACTGAATCTATTGAGCAAGAAGACGGCACTACCTACCCTAATCAGTCTTATATAAATAATGTTATTATAAACGCATTTAATGAGAAAGTAGAACAAGAAAGTCAGCAAGCAATGGACATTCAAAAGGAATATGGCTTTGACATATTTAATTACTACAAATCATTTAACACTAAATCTCATACTGAGTGGCAAAAGTACTTAAATTCCTTAGATAATCCTGAAGATTATATGAAAAACATTCAAATTTTTACTCACGTAACATGCGAATCAATGATTTAACTAAACTTTAATAAAAAATAGTATAGTTCTATACAAGCCCAGTATTTACAACCTTTTAATATAAAAAGTATACTATATAAAATAAATATATTGATAGAAAACATATTTTTATATAAAATAGACTAAATATTATGGCGTTTTAGTTCTACAAAATAAGAAAAAGACTTAGTATAAACTTAAGTCTTTTCAATTTTTAAATGTTAAGTTATAGAAAGTTTTATTATAATCTACTAAATTAAATGTCTATTGATTTTTTAATTTAAAATTTCAAAATTCTATACATAATCAAAATAAAATTATTCACCTACGTAGTAAAGCAAGCCCATGTAACGAGCACGTTTAATTGCTGTTGCCAATGCTCTCTGGTGCTTTGCACAAGTACCTGTTTGACGGCGAGAAATGATTTTACCTTTTTCGGTAATGTAACGACGCAATTTTGCTACGTCTTTGTAATCAATTTCATTTGCCTTGTCCAAACAGAATTGACAAACTTTACGGCGTTGTTGTGGACGGCGGCGACGTTGTGCGTCTTCACCTTCTGCACGTGCCTTGTGCTCTGCCTTTTCGTCTTTTACTTCGGCAGCGTTGTCAACAACTTCTTCTTTAACTACTTCTGCATCTTCTTTGATTTTTTCTGCTTCCATAATTTGCTTATCTCCTTTTATCAAAATTAAACTAAAATTAGAATGGTAAATCTGAGTCGTCTTCTACAGGCTCTAATTCAACCACTTTTTCTGCTTCTTTTACTGTTGCTTCGTGATTTGCTGGTTCTGCTGGCTCGTATGATGCGCCACCTTCACTGCCACGTGGAGTCAAAAATTCCACATCTTCTACAATGATATCGTAGTTTGTGCGCTTTTCGCCATTTACTTCATAAGTACGCATTTGAATGTTACCAGAAATACCCACTTTGTTACCTTTGTGAAGGTACTTTGCACACTTTTCAGCATTACCACGCCAAGCAGTTATGTTAAAGAAATCTGTCTCTCTTACTCCGTCTGCATTTGAATAATTACGGTTAACCGCTAAACCAAAACGGCACATTTGCACACCGCTAGTGGTAGAAGTCAACTCAGGTTCGCGGGTAAGATTACCGATTAAAAATACTTTGTTCATAGTAATAAAAATCCTTTTAAAATTCTATTTTCTAATAAACATTTTACGTACAAAGTGCTCAGTAAGAGCCATTTGCTCTTCCATTTTGCGTAAAAGTGAAGGGTTTGCAGTAAAGTTTACCAAACAGTAAAAACCTTCTGTCCTATCTTGAATAGGATAAGCAAATTTCTTCATACCTATTTTGTCAACAGACTCAATTTCGCCACCGTCAGCAATAATCATATCATTAAATTTTTTAATGATTGCTTCGCGAGTTTCTTCGTCTGCTGCGCTAGAAATAATGTACAATAATTCATACTTGTTCATTCGCATTAAACCTCCTTTTGGACTAAACGGTCTGAGACTATTCGCTCAGACAAGGATTACTCTTAATTTGTAATCGGCGTTTATTATAACACAATTTAAAAGAAACTGCAATAGTTTTTTGGCTAAATTAACTATAAAGTTTATAGTTTTAATTTTGCGCTAGTCATTGTTGCTTCTCGTTTTTTATTTCTTAACTTCCTATAATCTTTTTATTTATGTAAATTGCTCTCACTTTTTAATGTTGAATTTTAATTTAATATAAAATATTATGCAAGTAGCAAATTACAAACTAAAAACACTAAACTTGCATAAATAGTAGGTTTTTGCAAAAAATAATATTAATAAAAGTACTCAAAATCGTTTGCCAAATGTAATTTTATTTTGTATAATATTTTTAGTGTATTTAAGGGGGGTATAAAATGCTAAGTGCAAAAGATAAATTTACTATCGCTTTGACAGTGCTAGCCAGCGCTTTGTTAATTACCGTGCTAACTTTTTCGGTAATGCTGGCGGCATTTACTCAATCAAAGCAGGCTACCACTACTATCACCTTTGCTGACGGCGTAGTTATAGAAGTTTCGGGTATTGATGGCACAACATGGACAATTGACAATAATTCTACAATAGTCGTTGCTCCATTCAGTTTTGACCCTATAGAAGTAGGCGTTAGACAAGGTGCTGGTAATGGCTTGAGTGTGTATGTAAGAGTGTTCGCAATCGTTTATACAAATTCATCTGTGGCTTTAAGTGCTTTTGGTCAAACTGCGTCTGACTTTACAGCATCTGAAACTGCTGAATACAATACAGTAACAGGTACTGACGTCACGTCAAAACAACGCATTGCATTAACTCAAACATTTTCTAGCAATAGTGAGTCACCAAATTTTACAACAATTCTAAATGCTTACCAACCTTTCAATGATTTGGGTGCTAACACTATGGGCAACACAGTTACGGGTTATGTATTGATTTATGCTACAAACACTGCCCCAACTGATGACAACTGGGATAAAGTGCTTGGTTATACTTCTGCTGTACAAAATTTAATTCCATAAAAACTCCCCCTAATTTAAAAGAGTTAAGAGATATCTTAACTCTTTTCTTTTGCTTTATTTACCTATTAAAATGATTACTTTATTATTTATTTATATATAAACAAAAACTAAAATAATGATTATAATTAGTAATAATATTATCATTTTAAAGGTTATATATGGAAAATATTTAATATATTATAGTAAAAAATTCAAAATACAAAAAATTTTTGTTCTGCAAATCTTCAAAAAAAGTTCCACTCAAAGTGAAACTTTTTTTGTTTTTGCTACATCACTTGTTTTTTATATCTCTATTTAGGTTTTGGCGATTTTTCGCTTTTTCTCCTAACTTTTTATTTGCTTTTTTAGTTTTTTATTCTCTAAGGTATTTCTCTGCTACTCTGTCAACCTTTCTTTTTTAATCTTTAAATTACAATTTTTAATACTTTTTTTAAATCTTCTTCTTTGTTTTAAAAAATAATCTTAAAACTCTATTTTTTAATCTTGCCTAGCTTCCCCGCCTTTAAATTTTGCTTTTCTTTATCTTTTTTTGTTTCGCTTTTTTTATTTTTTCACGAATACAAAAGTTTTTTCTTTGCTTTCTTTTTGCGAAATACCCAAACGATGTTTTATTATACTAATTGTATAATATGGTGGTTTAGCGTTGTTTGTTTCTGTGTTTCCGCTTGTTCTTCTTTATGTTTTCCTTACTTCTTCCTGCTCTCTGTTTCCCGTAACTCTGTTTGATTTATTTATTCTCTTAACCT
>CALWTE010000022.1 GCA_944384375.1 uncultured Clostridia bacterium
AGGTTAAGAGAATAAATAAATCAAACAGAGTTACGGGAAACAGAGAGCAGGAAGAAGTAAGGAAAACATAAAGAAGAACAAGCGGAAACACAGAAACAAACAACGCTAAACCACCATATTATACAATAAGTATAATAAAACATCGTTTGCACCTTGAGGAACGCTTACCACTTTTGTATTCCCCCATTCCTACATCCACAAACAATTAGTTATCACTAATCCGTAACATGTTTGTGGTAGTTTAACGAGATTTCGCTCGATATTCTATTTAATATTAATTCGTTATTGCTGAAACATTCAATGTAAATGTCAAAGTTGCTGAAGTAATTGAATCAGTTAAGTAACCGCCTGCATTTGTTGGACTACCTTGACTACCGCCCGCAATTGCGTCAGAAGTTAGTCCAAAAGAGGGTAAAATCGTAAGTGTACCAGCAGCACCTGAACTTAAAGTTGTCCAGTTGTAATATGAATCTTTTACTTTTAAATCTTTACCGCCCATAGTTAATGTAATACTATCGTATATAGGGTTGCCTGCGGATAATTTATAATTATTCGCTACACCATGCAAAGTTAAGCCTGTAATTGTAAAACCGCTTAACTGCAAGCCTTTTAGGTCTGCATTTTGCCCTGATACATTAAATGTAACTGTACTATTAACTTTACCACCTGGGTACAAGCCATTGATATCGGCTGAGCAAGTTACTGTGCCT
Source organism: uncultured Clostridia bacterium (assembly GCA_944384375.1). Classification (GTDB taxonomy): domain Bacteria; phylum Bacillota; class Clostridia; order Christensenellales; family UBA1242; genus UBA7867. The sequence continues at coordinate 711 of CALWTE010000022.1, forward strand.
AGGCTACCTATTGTGATAGTATTAGAACCTTTTTGAGTAGCGGTCATTGCGGCAAAAACAACTGTAGCGGAGAGTGCTACGGCAAGTAGAACTGACAACACTATTAAATAAATGTTTAATGTTTTTAAGCCTTTTAACTTACTCATTTCCTATCCCCCTTTATTATATTTATAAGTTTCCTATATTATCGGTAATGTCATTTTCAGTCGTTGTATCTACCGTTCCTGCAGTGTCTGTAGTTTCGGTAGAACTAGTAGTTTCTGTTGTTTCTGTCGTTTCTGTGGTATTTTCGGTTTCGGTTACATCTTCGGTTGGTTCGGTTACAACTTCGTTAGTATCGCCAGTGTCGTCCGTAACGTTAGAAACATTGTTTTTTAAACTGTCTGCATTAACACTAACACTACCGCCATCGTCTGTTACTTTAGATTGATAATCTGTTAAATATGTACCGCCTAATAGACGCAACCAGTTTAGGTATGGGTCATGTGTCTCAGCATCTTTGCTAGTATCAATACTTGTGTAGTATGAAACGCTATCTACTGCAGAAATGTTAATTCTGAATTGAGTATTAGCAATACTTTGAGCAGCGGTTGCACTATAAGAATTCAATAAAGCGACATATTCGCCAGGCAAAACTGCAGCACTCATTGTACAAGTTAAAGTTTTACCGCTTGTCGCAACCGTCCAGCCAGTAGCTGTAAACAAGGAAGAAATATTAACAGTATTATTTGCGGTAGCGGTAAATGTAATTATCATAGGCATAGTTGCATTATTATAAACACGCAAAGCATTTGTATCAGTAATGTTAGCCCAATCTGTAGTGTAAGCCTGCAAAACGCCGCCACTTACTCTCAAGTTATAATTGTCGCTACCTTTTAGCGAACCTATAGTAGTGTTACCTAAAAAGGCAGCAATATACAAACCAACGAAGTTATTTAAATGTACCCCGTCAGTAGTATAAGTAGAATGCACAACGGGTGAAGTCTTTTTATTAAAATTCCATGGACCCCATTCAATTATAAAGCCTCCAGATGGAATAGTTCCTGAAGAATAGTCATAATTTGCCTGCATTAATTCAACGATAACATTGCCTTCTGCTACACCATTTACCGTGATTTCGTGATTAGGTGTGTCTGTATTTACAGCAGTTAAAATGCTATTATAGTAATACCAACCATTATATTGCTCCGTCCAGTTAGTCGCATCACTCCTAAGTTTATTCTCAACCGTAGAATTCAAAGGTGAAACACGCATTACGCAAGGCATATCATTTGTAACTTTGATTGTATTAGTTGTCACAGAAGAATACAATCTTGCTACATCTATATCCTGAAAGTTGTCATCGTTCTCATTATTATATATAGTAGAAAGTGCTGCCCAAACCACACCCGCACACAAGCAAATAATTAGTACAGTAGCACTTAACACTATAAATGTAGTATTTAAGAACTTTACTCTATTATTGGACAACATTCTACCTCCTAAACAACTTTTTTAACTAAATAAAATTTTACACTAAATGAAAACAAAAGTAAAACGATTTTTAGTGTTTTTTGAAATTTTTTATATTAATTATTATTATTTTGCGTTTTATTTACAAATATATACTTAAAAATTACGAGTTTGGAGCATTATCTTTTGGTATTTTTGTTTGATTTATGATTTCATTAAACTTTTTTTGCTCGTCTATTTTCCTTTGTGCCTCTAATTTTTCCTTAGCAACTCTTTCGTACTCTGCCTTTTTACTCAAGAACTGGGTAATTTCTTGCGTAGAGTGTCTATGGTCTATCAAAGCACGTGCTAACATTAGTGCTATAATCAAAACGACAAAAATTGAAATGACCAAAATCGCGTTTGCTTGCACAAAAGCAATAACATAGCCTAAATATGGAATGTTAAGTATCATTCGGCCTTCCACCGCGTCAAAACTGATAATATCCCAATCTTCGTAATCTGGGTTTGCTCCTACCATAGTAATAGCACCACCACCTACGCTTTGTACTTCATGAATATACTTTTTGTAGACAGTGTTACCGTCAGCATCAACGCTATCTGCCTTATAATAACTTAGTACGTCGCCTATTCTTATTTCGTCAATACTATCTAGCGGTGCAATTACTACAAGGCTGCCTACATGAATTCGTGGTTCCATACTATCTGACGGCACAATACCTATTTTATAGCCTAGAATCAATCCAAAAGCAACCAAAAAGGCAATAATTAAAGCGATTGTAAGAATAATCGTATTAATTACGTTTAGGAAAGTTGACCAACCAGACGGTAAAATGCGACTAATTGTATACTCGCTAGTAAACTCCTGCATTTGTCTTTTCTTGTAGTTACGGAGTTTAACTACTTCTGGACTAGGTTCTTTCGCCTGGTCGTACTGTTGCATAATCTCGGGCTTGATAACAGTTTCGGGTGCATTAGGGTCAATCGTGATTTCCACAGAGTCAATGACAGGCTGCTCTTGATTAATTATTTCCCGCCTAGTAATATCAACAGGAAAACTATTTTTTCGCTTTTTCTCCTTATTTAAAGTATTTGAATCCATATAAACTCCTATTTTTTCCAGGATTTTCATATAATTTTACCAAAAGGCGACAAAAAACTCAAATGATTTTATAGCATTTTTGCAAAAATATAAATTTATATTATTTTGTATTAAAAAAAGACTTTTTATACAAGCACAAAAAAATTTGTCTAAAAAAGCAATTTTTTGGCAATTTCCCCTATTCCTATATATATTATATAATTATAGTCGCAAAATTCCAAACAAAAATGATGCAAAATATTTAAAAAATTGGAAAAAATAAACTCTGCCAAAATATTAAATAGTTTTGCTTGCGAAAAATGGGTACTTTTGCTATAATATGAATTATTCATGAATTAAAGGAGATTTTCAAAATGAACATTTGGCGAGACATTGAAAAAGAAAGAATAAAAGTTGATGACTTTGTAGCCGTTATTGAAATAGCAAAAGGTAGCAAAGTAAAATACGAATTGGACAAAGAGACAGGTATGATTATCTTTGACCGTTTATTAAATACAAGTATGGCATATCCTGCTAACTATGGGTTTATTCCGCGCACTTTGGGTGGAGACGGAGACCCACTGGACGTTTTGGTAATCGCAAGTGAGCCACTTATGCCGAATATTTTAGTTGAATCACGCCCTATTGGCATGATTTTGATGGTTGACGATGGCGAACAAGACGAAAAAATTATTGCAGTAGCGAAGGGCGACCCATTCTTTAAGAACGTCAAGAGTTTAGACGATTTACCTAAACACACGTTTGACGAAATGGTACACTTCTTCTCACACTATAAAGATTTGGAGAATAAAAAGACTGAAATTAAAGGTGTTGCTGGATTAGAAGACACTTTAAAGACTATTCAAGATAGTTTGATTAATTACGCCGCAGAATATGATAGAAATTAAAAATTTTTAAAAATAAAATAGGAGCATTATGGCTAATCAATTAAAAGACCCTTCTGGGCAAATTTGTCGTCCTAGATACACTAAACTGCTTTGGGTAACGACTACTGTAACTATTGTGTTAGTGTTGTTACTTGTGGGATATTCGTTCTTTTGGCTATGCACTCATTATGCAAAGCCTATTGATGGACCTTCCATGCAACCTGGCATTAATAATTATGCTGACAGTGCCACAGGCGATATTGCAATAGTAAACAGCATACGACAATTTGATTATGGTGATATTGTAATTATAGATATGGCTGATTCTGGTGTGTTTGGATTAGAAGATAAGTTACTAATCAAACGTGTGATTGCCAAAGAAGGCGACTCTATTAAATTAGTTTATGAAGACGGTTTTTACAACGTTTATTTAAAGAAGAGTAACGAAACTGAGTTTACCAAACTTGTAGAAGATTACACGTATAAAATGACAAGTACCACAAAATACAATCATTTCATATACCAAACTGGCTGGGCAAAGCATGCGCAAATTAACGACGATGGTTCTATAACCATTCCTGATGGATATTTCTTCTTTATGGGAGACAACAGAAACATCAGTGACGATTGTTGTAATTTTGGGCCAATACCAAACTCCACTTCTATGGGAGTAGTTGAAAGCATTTTGCATCGAGGAAACATATTTAACACATTCTTTAACTGGGTAGCCGATTTACAAGAAGGATAGAAAGCGTAAAAGCGCTTTTTATTTTTTTGCTTGTCTACCCTATTTATTTAATTTAGACTTGCAATTTTACTTAACTTTTGTTAAAATAATGCAAAGGAGTTTTTGTAATGGCTTTTTGTAAATTTTCCACAGAATATATATCCAAATCATACACTCTAATTGACAATGTTTTTTTTGCGCGTTACCTACCCAACACCCCGCCAAAGCTAGCGACAATTTACCTATATGGGCTGTATTTGTGCTCTTTACAAAGTGACGCTAGCGACAACACGAGTATTCAAGCCTTTGCAGAGAGTCTGGGCTACTCTGCTGACGAAATTTTAGATGCGTTTTACTACTGGGAAGAACAAGGTTTAGTGCGAATTGTCAGCAAAGAGCCTGCGCAAGTGCAATACCTACCTATGCGCAATGTCAGTTCTGCAAACAAAAAATACGACAAGGACAAGTACTCTAACTTTAATGTAGAAATCCAAAAAATTATTACGGACAGAATGATTACACCGAATGAGTTTCAAGAATACTACTCGCTAATGGAAGGGTTTAGTTTGCCTGACGGCCGTAAACTTTCCCCCGAAGCGCTGATTATGGTGGTTAGGTATTGCGTCAAAAACAAGGGCGCAAACGTGGGATATCGTTATATTTTGACGGTCGCGCAAAACTGGGCGCGCGAAGGTTTCATTACACCAGAACAGATTGAACAACGACTAGACGATTACACGACTGCCAGCAACACGGTAAACAAAATTATGAAGGCTTTGGGGAGTTCTAAAAAGACGAGCATTGACGAGCACGAACTTTACATAAAGTGGAGCCAAAACTGGAATTTTACCGACGACGTGATTTGTGCGGTGGCTAAAAGCATAAAGAAGTCTAGCGGAACGTCTAGTTTTGAGAAATTGGACAGAAAATTACAAAAATATCACGAACTCAACTTGCTAAGCGAACAAGAAATTAGCGATTACGAGAAGAATAAAGATAAGATTTACTCACTTGCACGCGATATAAACAAGACTTTGGGGTTATACTATGATGATGTAACAAACCAGGTAGAAACGTACATCAACCCGTGGCTTGCGCTGGGGTTTGAGCCGAAAACGTTGCTTGAAATCGCGCAAAATTGCTATTTAAAGGCAAAACGTACGTTGAGTGCTCTCAACGAGACGATTTTAGATTTGTACAACAAAGGCGTAGTTACGGAGAATTCATACCAGAGTTTCCAAGAGCATCAAACCAAAACGAAAGATAAGATTGCTAAGATTTTGCAAATTTTAGGAATTCAACGTAACGTAACGAGCCTAGACGAAGAATTTTGGCAACGCTGGACCGTTGTGTGGGGTTTTGATGACGAATTAATTAATTTTGCGGTAAGTGTGGCACAAAAACGGGGTTCTAACCTATCTTATGTAAATTCAATTTTGGCCGATTGGCACACACAAAATATTTTCACACTACAACAGGCTGAGCAAGCCGTGGCAAAATACAATCTTACCCAACCAAAGCAAGATGACACAAAAATAATTAAACGCAAATATACGAAGGAAGAACAAGAATCTATTTTTGATAATTTCAAAGAAATAGACCTTTAAGGAGTGTTTATGAACAGAAATCAAATTTTGCAAATAGAATTAGAAAAGTTAAAAACTCGCAGATTGAATGCTGAAGTGCGTGCAAAACGTGCTTTGCTAATTGCGCGTGATATTCCTGAATTTTGTAAGTTAGATGATGAAATTAGACATTTGCAACTTTTACTAAGCAAAGAAGAAAATGCAAAGAAAATCAACCAACTGAAAAAGCAAATTGAAACATTAAAAAAGGAAGCGTCTGCCGTTTTAACAAAAAATAAATTTGATTCTAAATCCTTGCAAGTTAATTATCATTGCAAAATTTGTAACGACACGGGCTATGTGAATGGAAAAATTTGCAAGTGCCTAGACAGCGCCATTCAAAGAGAATTAATTAAGCAAAGCGGAATAAACAACCAGTTAAACTTTACCTTTGCAAAAAGTGATAATAAAATAGTGAATTCTAATAAAAGTTTAGATAAAGCATACAAAATTGCCGAAAAGTATGTCGCAGAATTCCCTAACTTCAAATTCCCTAACCTAGTTTTTATGGGCGATGTGGGTGCTGGGAAAACTTATTTGCTGGAATGTATTGCTAATGCATTAATAGAAAAAATGCATTATGTGGTGTTTAGCACGGCTTTTGATTTAAATAAAACTATGATAAATGCTTTTGGTGTTCCGTTTGGCGAACGTCAATCACTGCTATCCCCTATTTTTGAGTGTGATTTGCTAATTATAGACGATTTAGGTAGCGAACCTGTTTTAAAAAATAGTACTATACCTAATTTGTTTACTATTATAAACGAGCGTCAACGTAACAATTTGCCTACAATTGTTAGTACAAATTTAAATTATGAAGAAATTCAAACTAGGTACGGTGATAGAATTATGTCTAGATTATTTAATAAAAGAACAAGCCTTGCAATTCCTTTTGTTGGTAAAGATTTAAGGCAAAATACAAAGTAAAGATACCTTGTGCTAAAAGGTATCTTTTTTATCTTTCATAAATATTTTATTTTCCCAATTTTTAATAAGTTCTAAAAAACATAAGAAAAGCAATTAATTTTTTATAAATCTAACAAATGCAAAATTATTATATACGCTTTCACAATAATTTAAGTAAAGTAATAAGTGGAATAAATAAAATTTAATTTTTAGTGAACCACTAGACTATATTTTGATTTCTTTTTGAAATAACAAGAAAGAAGTAAAGGTTAACCTTTAATGAACCACGGGACTATCCCGTGGTTTTCTTATAACAACAAAAAAAGAAGTTAGTTTTTTGACTATTGAGTCTTTTACTAACTTCTTTTTTATTATTTTCATACAAACTATGTGGTTTTGTAGTTTGAAACAAATTTTGATAGTTAATTTTAAAATTTATATAGTTTTCCATTAAATTTTATTAACATAATAAAACAATAAATTAATTTGAGTGTTAGCATTATATAAATTCTTAAATATAACAAAATTATTAAGCATCGTAACATGTTCTCTGTTTATTAAATTTTAGCGCGTATATTGCTCATAGTGTCTAGATGATACATTTGGACTGATGCTAGTTGTGTAACTAGGCCGAGCAAATACACTTTCGAAGCCTGATTTACACCGCACAGTAACAGAGTATGTAGCAGAGTTTGCATTATAACTTCGTATTGATACTGATTGCAAAGCTGTTATATTGGAACTACTATTACTACCACTTGAACCAGAACCAGTACAAGAACCAGAGTGTCCAGATGTCCATCTATAAGACCAGTTTCCTGTAGCTGTTGCACCGCCTGAATTGCTAAATGACGCGGTTAAAGTGTTGATATATACATAATATGCATAATGCGTCGTTGTAGTATAAGAATAAGGTACTCTACCATCACCACCACATGAACCACAAGTTTTAGTTTCTCTTTGATCTATCTTTCCATTACCATTACATGAACCACAAGTTCTTGTAACTTTACCATCACCTCCACAAGCAGAGCAACTACTTTCTTTTTTGTTCGCCGAACATGAACCTGATTGTCCACCATTACCATTTTTCGTTGCACCACAATATGAACATTTGCTTTTAGGAGCACGTCCTCCCATTCCCATTGACACGTAATTGTGTGGCCCATTAGTTGTTGTTTTGCCACTACCACCACATGAACCACAACGACTAGAAACACTTCCACTTCCACCACAAGAACCACAACTGACAATTCCTCCTGTTGTAATCTTCCCGCTTCCCCCACACGAGCCACATTGTCGTGAACTGGTATGATGATTTGTTCTTGTTCCACCGCCACTAGATGCTGTTGTATAACTTAATGAAACGCTAGGGCTGAGAGATTGTGGGATTATGAAGTTAATTGATGCTGGGATTGTGAAGGTTGTTGGGAGAAGGTTGTATTGGGCGTCGGTGGAACTTTGTGTTGGGTAAACGGTGAAGTAGTTCATTC
>CALWTE010000023.1 GCA_944384375.1 uncultured Clostridia bacterium
TGGCGGAAGGCTAGGGATTCGAACCCCAGAACGCTCTCACGTTAACGGTTTTCAAGACCGCCGCTTTCGACCACTCAGCCAGCCTTCCATAAATTTGGGTTATGGAAGGTTGGATGCCCTGTTGGAGCCAGCCTTCCATAAATTTTAACTATTAAGTTGTTTTTTGGGGGCTGGCAGTGGCACTGAGCAATAAACTTTTTTGTTTGTTGCGAAGTACTTTTATTGCCAGCCTTCCATAATTCTTTGTTATGGAAGGTTGGGTGTCTTGTTAAAGCCAGCCTTCCATAATTTTAACTATTAAGTTGTTTTTATCAATAAATTTTGCAGAATTAGTAAAATAAATTCATTTTATAATTGCTAACTTGTAATTGCGAAGCCATCACAGCACCTATAATAAACAACAAATAATGCAAAATTTATAAAATTAGTATAGCAAAAATATTGAGATATTTCAACTATTTTTAAGAAAATTTTTTAAAAAATGATTAAATTTATTTTATTTAATAAGAAAATTACCTTTCATCGTCTTTATAAATTGTCTTTACAAAAAAATTTTAAATTATTTGATTATACTAAAAATTATGAATTTACTTGTCTATATTGTACTTCTCCTTGATTCTCCATTTAAATTATTGACTTTTTTATCTTTATTGTTTATACTGATAATATCAAACGTTTGGTAGTAATACACAGATTGCAATGGCACCACATTGGACCACTAAGACAGAGTTATAACTCTGTCTTTTTCATTTAAAAATTCACCTATAATGAACAATATCACTTTTAATATCTACTTTAGAGTGTAAAATATAATTTTATTTTTATTTGTTTTAAAATGCACTTCCAAAAAGAGTTTAACTTTTAGCCCACCCTATGTGTCTATTTTTATTGACAAACTGAGAAAATACACATTATTATTACAATAATGAAGGGATAAACTTAAAATTGAAAAAGAGTCCAGCACAATGCCGAACTCAAAATACAAGGTATAAATAATATTTTTATGTCCAACTATTAGGGTTCTCCCCCACTTTTACTTCATATTTTTTATTAGTTCGTAATTCTTAACTTTATCCAAGGACATTTCAGAACAAAGTATTTCTTTATCTTTTCGCTTTAAGTACTTAATCCAATCTGCATGCGCTTTATAAATTCCTTTATAAAATTTTTGGCTAGGTACTAATTCCACTTCTTGTATATATTTATTGTTTACAAATACAAAGAACAAATAATTGTACATATCATCAATAACAGAAAAGTTTACTATATTTCTATTTATCAAACTACTTAGAGTTTCCAACCCTTGAGCGTAGGTAATTATATCAAAATAATCGTCTTCATTAAAAGTATTTTCTCCAGTTAAACGCATATGGTCACATTTAAGCATTATTTTTTGCAACTTTTCATTTTCTGAAAAAGATTTCCAAAATTCCAATATGAAATTTGCTTGATTAATTTCTTTATCTCTCTTAAACTGAAAAATAAAGCCACAGCACCAATTATAGCGGTACTAATAGTAACAATTTCTGAAACACGGCTACCCCATACTTCATCAAGAAACAACGTAGAAAACAAACCACACAACAGCACAAGAACAGCAAGCCAAGTTAAACTCTTATTTTTACTCATAACGTACACCTTATTATTTTTTTACATTTTACCATTATAAATAAAATCAAACGTTTATATATTAATTTACAATTTTTTGGCAAAATTTTGATTTAAAAAAGGAATGATTTGGAGTGTTGCTCATAGCAAAGATGATTTTTTTATTTTTATGTATTTTTTTGCTAATTTTAAATTTCCTTTAATTTAAATCTATGTTTAGGCTGCGCAATCTATAGCCAAAGCGGATTTCAAAATTTGCCTTTACAATTTGGCGGAACTCTTTGGCTTCGTTATCTATCAAGACGACGTCTTCCATTTTGTCTATTTCTAGTCTAGATATATCCTGCATTACTTCCAAAGTGCGTGCCGAAATAGGAATATATCGTGGCACAGGGCATTTGAAACAATTAAATTCACCCGAATCTAAATCATATACAATCATATCGTCATTTAAAGATTTGCCACAATTATGGCACGTCTTTAAATTCATGGCATACCCGCTAATTTTAAACACACCTAAGGCAAAGCGCATTAGCACTATATCGGGGTCTGTATCGGTATTAACGAGAGTTTTTAACGACTTTACCAAAGAATCAAACAGCAAAGGATTTGCTTCGCCTAAAACCGAAATACACTCAGTCATCTCTAAAAGTGCGCTACCACAGACCATTTGATTGTAATTTTGGGTAATATCAAAAAAACTCTCAATCTCGCTAGCACCTGCTACTGTCATTAACTCTGGTCGCCCCACCAACCGAAACTGCGCATAGCAAAAGGGCTGTGAAGCAAATTTCATCTTTGCAGTTAGTTTTTTAACACCTTTTAAAATTGCACTAATTCTACCATAATCTCTTGTATAAATTGAAACTATTTTATCTTTATCACCGCAATCACTCGCTCTCAGGACTATTCCCTGCGTTATTATCTGCTCCATCGTCTTCCTCACATAATTTTTTGTATAGTAAGTATGCCCCTATTTCTCCCGTTTCGTAAAAATTTTGCCACGCTAACTTCTTAATATCCATAACCTTCCCCTCCGTCTTTTTAATATCTTTCTTCATAAATATCAACTCCTTTTGTAATGTTATTTTATACAAAAGTAGTAGCATTTATTCCTAGTCGCAAAGTGCAATTTTTTAACTATCTTCGCCATAACCGAACTGCTCTAAATTCACGCTATTTCGCCAGTTTTCCTTCACTTTTACAAATAAATCTAGGTAAACAGGTTTATTGAGCATTTTTTCCATAGCCTGCCTACTCTGTATGCCGATTTCCTTAATTGTAGCCCCCTTGGCGCCTACAATAATTTTCTTATGCGACGCCCTTTCGCAATAGATGGTCGCTTGTACGGAGACTCGCCGATTATCCTGCTCTATTTTCTCAATCACAACCCCCACACCGTGCGGAATTTCTTCATCAAGTAGCCAAAGCATTTTTTCACGGATAACTTCGGCAAGTTGAAACTGCAAAGGCTTGTCCGAAATCTGCTCATCTGGGAAATATTTTATAGTATCGGTAAGTTTTTTAAATATTTCATTTTTTAAATCTTCTAAATTCTTTTCTTTTAATGCGGAAACCCCGAAAACCTGCTCAATTCCTTCTATTTCATTTAATTTTGCTAATCGCGGATAAATTGTCTCGTAATTTCCCAAATCAACTTTATTTACTACAACAAACACGGGATAGCCTTGATTTAAGTAACTCTTTAAGGTTTTAATATCGTCTACGGAAAAATCTTTGCTACCGTCCATCACATACAGCAACAAATCTACGTCTTTCGTTGCTGAATTGATTGCATTCTGCATATATTTATCTAAATTATTTTTGATTTTATGTATTCCTGGCGTATCTAAGAAAACAACTTGCTCATTTTCGGTATTAAGTACGCCCATAATTTTATTACGTGTGGTCTGTGCTTTTGGGCTGACGATACTTACTTTTTTGCCGATTAAGGCATTTATAAGAGTAGATTTGCCCACATTTGGCTTGCCCACTACTGCAACAAATCCAGAACGAAACATTTCCATTCACCTCCAACTATATTATATAAAATTTTTCGGCATTGAGCAAGCAATATGCCACAATAAAAAATTTTTACTTTATCATTCTTAAAAAAATGATTTTTGCATATAATAAACCAAATAAGGCGGTGCAAAATGGACTTTTGGCTGGAAATTTTACTAGGTTTTGTGCAAGGAATTACCGAATTCTTGCCCATATCTAGTAGCGGACACTTGGTTTTAATAGAGCATTTTTTCGGTGTTGAGAGTGATTTTCTCTTTCTCAATGTTTTACTGCATGTAGCGACACTCCTTGCCGTGATTATTTATTACCGCAAAACCCTCCTTTTTCTCATCACCCACCCGCTCTGTAAAATGAACAAATACCTAGTTGTAGCCACCATTCCTGCCGTAATTTTTGTACTTTTGTTTAATAGTTTTGTAAACGACGTACTAAGTAGTATTGTTATGGTGGGTGTGGGCTTCTTGCTTACTGCTGTATTTATCACAGCGGGTGTGTTTTCTGCCAAAAGAAACGTACCTCAACCGCTTAATTATAAAAACGTAACTATTATGGGAATTAGCCAAGCATTTGCTATCTTCCCTGGCCTTAGCCGTAGTGGAACAACTCTTTCATTTGGTTTAATGGCAGGTGTAGAAAGGCAAAGCGCCCTAGATTTTAGTTTTTTAATGAGTATTCCTATAATCTTAGCAAGTCTTGTTTATCAACTAATTTTTGCCGACTTCTCAACTGCTTTTGTAGATATTAACATCTCAGGGCTAATTATCGCCACAGTTACTGCCTTTGTTTCTGCGCTTTTTGGTTTGATTATAATGAAAAAAATCGTCAAAAATATCAACTTACTATACTTTGTCCCTTATCTTGTTATCATAGGCATTTTAACTATCATTTTTGCGTAAATACAGCCACTAACCCCCTGTAAAAATCGGGGCAATATTGACAAAATGGACTTTTTGCTTTATAATACCGCAAAAGCTTTAAGGAGTCCAAAAATGAGTAATATAAAGGGTATTAAATTTAATGAAAATTTAAAAAATTTGCAAAATCTTAAACAAGGCGAAGTTTGGTATAATGACGAAGATGAAAAAACACAAATAGAATCCAAAGCAAAATTTGGCTATTACCCTTTATTTATTATTGAATCAATGAGTTATGTAAAAGAAATTTATTCTAAATATAATTCAATAATAAAAAATGCAAACAACGAATTAGATACATTGTATGCATCAAAGATTCTTACGCTCACAGATGGAGAAATCGTTAGAACAATCTATTTCATAAATGATGCTATAAAACAATATTTGCCTAGTAATAATGAGTTAGGTGAAATTATTGCAATTGTCAAAAATATGACAAACCCTAAAAATCCCAAACAACAAAATATTGCCCTATATAAAGTACTAAGTGATACCACGATACAAACAGTTTGCGCCCCTATTGCGCCGATGAGAAATTTGGGGAAACAAGACAAACTCTCTGTAAAAATTGCGTTAGAAGGAAAACCTGTCGCAAAAAAGCAACAAAAAGTTTATCCTACGCATTTCTATGCTTATGGTCTATCCCCTACCACTGAAAAGGATAAACAAGCACAAAAATTAGCGGACAACCCTATAAAGAAATCTAGCACAACAACAGAGCAAAATCCAGACAGCAAACAAGCGCAAGAAATTATGCAACGTTATAGAAATTACGAACAAAAGCCACAAAGTGAAGTGCAGAAAAACCTTTCCCGAATGCAAAAGTGGGCAGAACAAAAATATGGCAACAAATCTAACGAATTAGACGATATGTACAACTTTATGGCCAGTTACGCAAAATACATAAAAGCGAAAGAACAACGACGCGAATATGCTAAAAAATATAACGCAACTAGAAGGGCTAAAAAGCAAAGTTTAAACGCGCAAAGCCAACCGAAAGAGAGCAATATTCAGCAAAAACAAGAGAACAACCAAAGGCAAGCAAGCCAACCCGCACAAAATATTTCAACAACACAGAATCAACAATTAAACACAACTAGCAAAATGAGTCCGCAAAAACAATTTACTAAAAACACAAATGCACATCAAACCGCCCCCAAACCATATGAATCAACAATAAAAGATTTAAAGACGGAAAAAGAAATTCAAACCACACTATATAAAATAGCAACAAATATAGAAAAAGAAATCGCTCGTGAAGAAAAATTAGCAGTAAAACGAGAAAAGGACAAAGAGTACCAAAAAGAAAAGCGCGCACGCAATAAAGAAAAGTTTGCGAACTTGCCAGAAGAAGAAAAAGAAAAAATAAGAGAAAAACAGCGCGTGTGGTGGCACAATGCATATCAACGCAAAAAAGAAAGGAAACAGCAGATTGAAGCACTGGGATACATTACCACATACGCTGACGCGACAGAAGTTGAGAGTGATTTGCTATTTGCCGAAATTGCACGCAACATTGCCATAAATCAACAGCGAGCATTGGGTAGGAAACGAAAGCAACAAGAGCGTGAAAGGAAGGCTCAAATGGTGGAACAAATGTCCCCTGAAGAAAAAGAAATTTTCTTTGCAGAACAAAAAGCAAAAAATGCTAAATATAGGCAAACTACCAAACAGAATGCGGAAAAACGGTTAGAAAATTTAAGCACAGAAGAACTAGAAGAATTAGAGTTAGATAAAAAGGAAAAAAGACGAATTCATAATGCAAAACAACGCAAGAAAGAAAAAGAGCGCGTGGCAAATATGCTTCCCGAAGAATTTTTAACATATCAAGAAAAAATAAAAGAGCAAAATAGGCAGAAGAATTTAAGACGTAAAGAGAAAGAAGCGGAAAAATTAAGTCAAATGACAGAAGAAGAAAAAGCGGAGTATTTAGAAGCAAAACGCAACAAAAATGCCGAATACGCACGCAATCAAAGAGAGCGACAAAAAGAAAAAGTACGCAATATGTCCGTTCCCGAAAGAACAGAATACATAGAGAAAAAACGTGAGAAGCAACGCGAAGCAAACAAACGTTACTATGACAAGAAAAAATTAGAAAATTCACAAAAGCAAGAGCAAGCAAAACGCGAACAACTCAATTTTGAATAATTGCAAAGGCCAAAGAACAAAGTATACTTTGTTTTTTTATTTTGTAACTTTTATTAATTCGGTTGCCTAAAAATTAATTCTAACGTATAATAATTTTATATCATTTTTAAGGAGAAACAATTATGGAATACAATAGAATGCCGTTAATCGGTGACAAAGCCCCTGAGTTTACCGCGGTTACGACACAGGGCGAAATCAATTTCCCTAAGGACTATGAAGGCAAATGGGTTATCCTTTTCTCTCACCCTGCCGACTTTACCCCCGTTTGTACAACTGAATTTATGACTTTTGGTTCTATGATTAATGAATTTAAAGCAATCAATACCGAACTCGTAGGTTTGAGTGTAGATAGCCTTTATTCACACATTGCATGGCTGAGAAAAATTCAAGAGTTAGAATGGAAAGACAAAAAACATATTGAAGTAACTTTCCCGCTAATTGAAGACATTAGAATGGAAATTGCCAACAAATACGGTATGATTCAACCAAATCAATCTAACACACAAGCAGTGCGTGCGGTATTTATTATAGACCCCAAAGGAATTATTCGTACAATTCTATACTACCCACTTTCAACTGGTAGAAATATGGACGAAATCAAACGTATAATTTTAGCATTGCAAAAAGCAGACAAAGACAATATTGCTACACCAGCAGACTGGCGACCTGGTGATGATGTAATCGTGCCTACCGCTGGCTCTTGTGGAACAGCAAAGGAGCGTATGGAATCAAACGATTCTAATCAATACTGCTTGGACTGGTTTATGTGTTTTAGACGTGAAAATAAATAAAAAACAAAAATTTTTAATATTAAAATTAAAAAAACAATACAAAACTAAATAAAAAATACAAAAAAATAGAGAAAAAATATCAAAAAAATTAAAAAACAATCTAAAAAATCATACTAAAATAAGAAAATTAAGTAAATCTTTAAAAGCCACGGGAAAACCCCGTGGCTTTCTTATATCAAAAAAGCCACGCTAAATTATAGGATAATTCCCAAATATCGTGGATTTTATCATTTATTCAGTTTTAACTATTTTTATTATTTTATCCTTTTTGTTTTCAATATTTTTATGAAAAATGTTGTAAGTTTTATAGTCCTTATCCTTTAAGTATAATAACTTTTGAATATTGTAAATTACGTACATTATAACAAGGAAAATCAATACGACAAGAATTGTATAAATCCAGTTTATTGTAAACCAACCATACTGCGCCCGTTCTCCTATATACAAAAATTCAAAAGGCACTCCGTCTGAATTATAAATATAAAAATAGTTCACATTATACCCTAACACATCATTAAAGTATGAATTAAGTATAATCGCAGGAATAAGTAGTAAGACAAGCACACCTATGCCATAAATGAAAGACTTAAAGTCAATACGCACAATTTTTAATAAAACTGCGTATAGCGCCCCAATGACAATAAAAATATGTCCCCAAATGTATGCTTGCGCCCTAATACAGAAAATATCAGTATAATTTGTTAGACTATCAGCATAAACAAGTGAAGAATAAGCCGCAACTAAATTAAGCATCCACGCAATAGCAGTCGCTGTTTTACTCCTAAATACCAAAGCAATAAATACCATAATATTTCCAAAATGACAAACTTGCAAAGGTATAATTTCGGGGTCAAAGCCATAAGTAACTGCAATATCTATATTACGAATAATTAAAATTAATAAAGATATACAACCTATTACCACACCCACTATATAACGAATTTTATAACTTCTATTTCTTAAAGCGAAATAAAGTATTAAAATAGCAATAATAGGTGCCAGCATTAATACAAAATGCCAAAATGACCACATTTCAAACATAAAAGTCCTCTATAAAGTATCTACAATTTTTAATTTTTCAAATTATATATATTTAATTATATTATTGTCAAGAATTAAACAACTATTTAATATAATTTACCATTAAAAACAAAAAACATAATAGAAAATTACTTCTATTATGCTTAAAATATTATTTTTTAGTTGTTTTTGCCGTCATTTTGGCAGTCTTTGGCGTCTTTTTTGCAGAAACTTTGGAGGTCGCAGTCTTCTTTAAAGTTGCTTTTTTTGTTGTAGATTTTGTTTTAGGTGATTTTGTTGCTTTTTCCGTACCTTCTGCAAGTTTTTCTTCTGCTTTTTTAGTTTGTTTAGCAGGCTCGGTAACAACACTTGCCTTTTCTGTTGTCTTATTTTGTGTCGCTGATTGTTCTGCCGTTGGTTTTATAGTTTGCGGAGTAACTTTTACTTGTTCGTTGGTTGTGTTTTCACTTTGTGGAACTGGCTCTGTTGTTATGTTTTGTTTTACTTTTTGCGGTACATATTGGTCTGCTTTTGCATTATCAATGGCTTTTTTAAGACTTGCCTTTTCCTTTGCTAGGCGGTCTTGTTTTTCTTCTGCGGTTTCATTTTCTTTCTTTGCGGGAATTGTTTCTACAACAGCGCCTTTATTTTTCTTTTCTTCCTTTTCTTTACGGCGTCTTTCTTTATATTCTGCGTTTTCTTCTTTTATAGTCTGCTTTTCTTTTGCTTTACGAATCTTTGCCAAAAGTTTATATTCTGCTTTCTTTCGTTTTGCAAGCATAACTTCTTGATTTCTAGATAGCACAACTTCTTCTGCTTTTACATTGCCCGCAATTATATCGTCTAGTTTTTTGAGTTCTTTTGCTCTTTCTGCTTCCGCACGGGCAATTTCTTCTTCTTTTTGGGTCTCAATTGCTCTTTCTTCTGCGCGTGACAAAGTACGTGCTTCGGCTAATTTTTCCTTAGCCTGTTCTACGGCTTGAAGGGCTTCCTTTTCTTCCTTTGTTTGCGGTACTTGTACGTTTACAACTGAGTTACTAATAGCGCTGTTTAGCAAATCTCTAAACTGGCTACGGTTTGCGGGACTGATAAAAGTAGTCTTAATGTCTTCGCCATCTAAGTAACGAATGCAAATACGCTTGCTACTCAAAGCAAAAGACGGAGCAACCCCTTCTGCATCGGTGGCAGAAATGATAGTGTTATATGGAATATCTTTTCCCAAAATACCGCAGTAAATTTTCAAACTATCACGGTCAATTACATAACTTGTACCAAAATAAATAGGCAAAATGCCAAAAACTAAAATGGCAGTCAACACAATTGCAGGCCACCAAATGCCCGTCATTACCCAAAATACGAACATTGCGAGTGTCAAGATAGCATAGATAACCAAACCTATAAACGCACTATCGCCTATCTTAGATTTAAATTTCATTTTCATACCTCCAAAAGTTAAAACGAAACTCTTTTAATTTATTGTATCAAACAAAGGCATAAAAAGTAAAGCAAAAACTCATACCTTTTTAAATAAAATTAGGTAAATTCTGTTTAAAATTTAATATAATCTTAATTAATAAACACTTTAATAGAAACGAAAAATTTATAAAAATATTTAGTAACAAATTATTTTTTATTAATTTTTAAGTATTTTATGTTGATTTTTCTAATTTTTTAGATATAATCTAATATAGAGCGTAAACGAAAGTTAAGCGCAAACAATGTGCGCCACTTAATTATTTAAGTGAGAGTGCCTAGACTTCAATTAATTTGAAGTCTTTTTATTTAACCCCCTATTTTAAAAATTTAGTAATAAAATCGTTTAATTGTATTGTCTTTTTTTAGCCTTTTTGATATAATAGAAACGATAATTTTTTACTTAGGAGATGTTACTTATGAAATTTACTTGTCAAGGTTTAGATTTGGCTGATGCAGTGCTAAAAGTCGTAAAAGCCGCTGCAGTGCGCACCACTAACCCTATCTTAGAATGTGTAAAAATGGTTGCAGAAGAAGAAAAATTGACCCTAACCTGTACCGATTTGGAACTTACGATTACAAAAGTAATTAATGCAGATGTAAAAGTGCCTGGGGTTGCAGTAATTCCTGCGAAGTTCTTTGCAGACTTTGCCAGCAAAATCAGTAGTGAAACCATTGAGTTTAACTTGCACGACAAAACATTAGATGTTACATATGGCGATAACAACGCATACTTTCAATGCCAAGACGCTAGCGAATTCCCAGAGCCAAAGGAGTTGGACAACCCTGAATATGTAGAAATCCGCAGTGATAGTTTCAAAGATTTGGTTACCAAAGCAAGCGTGGCCGTTGCACAAGACGATAGCCGTCCTATGTTGCGTGGTATTTTGCTAGAAGTGAACAAAGACGAAATGCGCGGAGTTGCTCTAGACGGCGTGCGTATGGCTTTGATTCGCAAAAAGACTGCTTCTCACAGTGCTGAATTTGGGCTTGTGGTTAGTGCTAGATGCTTGATTGAAATTGTTAGACTTTTGCCAGACAGCGATGAAGTAATTAAAATTTGCACTCAAAAGAACCACTTGCAAATCAATTTAGGTGATTCAATTCTTATGACTCGCTTAATGGGTATGCAAAGCGACTATGTTTCTTATAGACAAATTTTGCCTAGCGAATTTAGCACAACAATTAACGTAAACCGCAGACATTTGCTAGACACTATTGAACGTGCGGGGTTACTAAGCCGTGTAGATAGGAACTTTACCGTTAAATTTGAAATAACTGGCAAAGATTTAATCATAAACAGTGAAAGTGAACTGGGTAACATTACCGAACACTTGCAAACCACCCACTCTGGTGCTGATTTGAAGATTGAATTTAATGGTAGGTTATACACCGATGCATTGCGCGTGATTTCAGACGAATTCGTGCAAATAAAATACGGCAGTCCTGTACATCCTTGTGTTATTACCCCACAAGACGGCGACGACTATTTATACTTGATTTTACCTATGCATAAAATTTAATTAAAACTAATTAATTTAGTTAAAATGGAGCGGAATGCTTCATTTTTTTATTAAGGCATTTTCGTTTGCTTAGTCATACCCCCTGCTAGTACGTTTGCTTAATATAAGTTGCATAATAAGTAATTATATGGTATAATATAGCCCGTTTAAAAGGAGTTTTATTATGGACAAAAAAGACAACGATTTAGAAGAACAATTAAAGGAAAAATTGCAAGAAATGACTGGCATTTTTTCTGAAAGCGATATAACAAACTTAGTACTTGCTTCTTCCCTATTGATAATTGCGCAAAAATTAGAGCAAAAGAATGAAATTTTGAAAGATATTTACGAGTCTTTATCCGATACGAATGATTACCTATATGATATTTCGCAAAGTTTAAAAAATTCTAAACAAAATTTGCAAAAAGATTTTTTTAATGAAGACGCAGATGCAGTCAAAACGCTAAATGATTTAGTTGATTATTTTTCTATCATTCCTAAACATAAACAATCAACAGAAAAAGAACAGGCAGGAGAAAATGCTGGTTTGGAATTAAATAAAAAATTAGACGACACTTTGAACGACAATATTCCCGACTATACTATCTCTTTTACTTTAAACACAGACAAAGGGGAAGGCATAAAAATTCAAGCAACACAAGTAACAATGGACAAATTTTTAGATTTTCTTGAGAAAAAAGGTATAAGTAAAGACGACAAAATGCAAAATGATGAAAAGCAAACTGTTGATAACGCCGAATCTAAAGAAAAACAAACTAAATCAAACGACCAAAATAAAAAACAAAATAGCGAACAAAAAGTCTTCACAGACCCCAACTATGAACTTTTTACACAACAGTGATTTTATTTTATAAATAAGTTTATAAAGTTTAATATAAAATTTGAAATAAATTTAATAAAAAATAGAAACATATAACATAACATCTGGGAAAAACACTCCCAAAAAGTTTCTAACTTTCGGGATATATTTGAACTACTTTTCTTTTTTCTTTCTTATTCCTTATTTCAAAAATAATCCGCAATGAAAGAAAAATTAAAAGTGAAAAAATAAGAAATAAAAGTACAAACAAAATAATCCGTCACTTGCGTTTCGGATTATTTTTGTTTGGTGCGAATGAGAGGACTTGTAGCAAGCAACTCTTGTTGCGCAGCGTCAATAGCGAGGCACATCTACTACAACAAAAAAAATAGAGCAATAGTGCCGAGCGTCACCTCCAGGCTCCCATGGAGGTTGCACGGGCTTAAGCCCTGTGCTTGCACGTTAATATTTTAATATTCAAATCATTTACTTTTCTTTTTTCTTTCTTATTCCTTATTTCAAAAATAATCCGCTTTAAAAGAAAAATTAAAAGTGAAAAAATAAGAAATAAAAGTACAAACAAAAAAAATCCGTCACTTGTGTTTCGGATTATTTTTGTTTGGTGCGAATGAGAGGACTTGAACCTCCATGGTTTCCCACTAAGACCTGAACCTAGCGCGTCTGCCAATTCCGCCACATTCGCATATTATCCATATTATAGATAACTTACTTACTAATATAGTTACAAAAAGTAATTTATAGTGTAATTATTTTATCAAAAAAAACTTATATAGTCAATTACTAATTGAACAATTAAATTTATTTTTATGCAAATTATCATTTAAGTTAAAAATCATTAATAAAATATTTAATTTCATTTCAATATTACAAACACCAAATAGTACACTTCCCCGCAAAATTTAGCGACTATGTAGCAAAATTTAGTCACTAAATCACAAAATATTGCTTTTTAGCCACTTTGCCACACCATCGCTATTATTATCGTCTGTGATAAAATCGCTTAAATCTTTTAATTCTTTTATTGCATTTTTGACCGCGACTCTTATATTAGCGACCTCAAACATAGACACGTCATTAATACTATCCCCAAAGCAAATAATATTTCTATTGCCGAAATTTTCAATTTTAATTAAATTTGAAATTGCATTCCCTTTGCTAACACCGTCCGCCAAAACGCACCCCCAAATTTTATCACTGTTAGAATCAAACATTTCAAAAAACTCTATTCCTTCTACTTTTTGCATTAATTGAGTAATTTGCCTATGATACATATAATTTTTGCCTATATTCATTAAATAAAAATATTCAGGGGCATTGTTTACAGTCCAGTTTATATCATAATTCTGGTCTGGCACAATTTCGTCATCAAAGCCATTTTCTCTAACTAAATTATAAATTTCAATAAATTTTTCTCTGTTTAACTTATGCTCATCTAAAATTTTTAAATTATTTTTTACGTCTAAACTCCTTGCGCCGTGTTGGGTAATCACATAATTGCCTAAAATCTTTTGATTTGGGAATTTTGAAACAATGCGCTCCAATTTTCGCCCACTAGCATAAATTACAATATTATTGCGCGCCACTTGCTCTAATATGCCCAAAGAAAAAGTGGAAATTTCATTATTCTCATTTAAAAGCGTACCGTCCAAATCACAAATTATAACATTCCCCGATTTATTAAATTCACAACTCATAATTATAAAAACCTTTATAAATTTTAAAAAAATATTAAAAAACGCAAAAAAAACGTTAATTTTCAATAAAAAACTGCAATTTTCTAAAAAAGTAAAGAAAAACGCTCAAAATTTTTCAAGCGTTATTTCATTTTCTTTGCATATTCTATAAATGACAAATAATCTTCAGGAATACCTATATCAACATAATATCCATTATATACATATGCGCCATGTTTGCGTTTTTGTATATTTGGGATTAAATACTGTGTTTCATGCGAAAAAGCCTTACCTAAATTGTCTAAACCATCAAAAATATTCTTCTTAACGACATAAACACCTAAATTGACGTTGCCATGTTCGGTAGGTTGTTTTTCAATAAAGTCCACAACAGAATAACCATCATTACCTATTATTACATTACCAAAACGCAAAAAATTATCCATAGGTTTTACAGCCATAGTCTCCCAAACCCCCGTCCTATGACTTTGCTCAACCATCGCATTTAAGTCAATATCAAGCCAAATATCGCCATTCATAACTACCGCTTCATCTTCGTCAATATAGTTTAAAGCCTGCTTCATGGCTCCACCAGTCAGCAAAGGCTCATCTTCTTCCGAATAAACCATATCCACGCCCTTGTAGTTATCACCAAAAAAGTCTTTAATGATTTCTTTTTTATAACCAGTAGCAAATACAACTTTATTTGCACCAAATTTTAAAATTCTGTCAACCTGCATTTGCATAAATGGCTTCCCATTCACTGGCGCCATAGGTTTTGGTACATCTTTTACCACTTCTCTAAGTCTAGTTCCTAAACCACCACAAAGTATAATAACTTGCATTCTTATCCCCTAAAAACTTTTAAGAATCATATCAAATAAATAAAAAATTGTCAAGCAGAATGCTTGATATGAATAATAAATCTATAAATACTTACCTTTTCTTTATCAAATTTAATCATTAGCTAAAACCTCAAAAGCCGTTTTATGCTCATTTAGAATACGCTTCGCTATAACTTCAATTTTCTCATTCTCAGTTAAATCTAAAAATGTATCATCAATTTTAGTAATTAAGTATCTAGGTTTATTATTTTTTAAAACAACTACAGCTCCGGCATTATCAATATTTTTTGCTATTTGTGAAAAATTTTGATTTATTTCCGTCATTGAAACCAAATTTTTTGTATTTAAAATCATTTCTTTTTAACTCCTTTTTATAGCTTTTTATATACTATATATAGGATAAATACAATCTATTTTCAAAAATTAATAAATAGATTTTATCATTAAAAAACTTTAAAAACTTAAATTAATTAAAATAATGAATTTTTCACTTTTATTATGATTTTTATGTTTTTTATTGTTTTTTTTGCAATTTTTTAGCATTTTTTATGATTTTTTAATGCATAGTACTTAAAAATAAAAATGCATAGTACCTGCATAGTACTATACATTATTTTAAAAAACCTTTTAAAATTGCTTCTTCCGCTTGTTCTTTTGTTAAGCCTAGAGTTTGCAATTTTATAATTTGCTCCCCTGCAATTTTACCGATTGCGGCTTCATGAGTAAGTGCTGCATCAGGGTGTGTGTTTTGCAATGCAGGTGTTGACGCAACTTGCGCGTTACCCATAACTATTGCATCGCATTCCACGTGTCCAAAACATTCATTATTGCCATTAATTTCTGAAATAAATTCTTGAAAAGAATCGTCTTTTGCTACACTTCGGCTAACAACATGAACTCTTGAATCTTTCCCATTTAAATCAACAGAAAAAGTCGTGCTTGCTTGTTGGCTTTGTTCTGTTAAAATAGACTCTTTTATTTCCAAAACAGCATTATCATCCAAATCGGCTTCGGTCACCCTTTCACTACTTGTTACCCCGCCCAACTGTGCTGTTTCCATAACAAAATGCGAATTTTTACCCAAATGAAGTACGGTCGTTGGGTTTAAATTCTTTTCAACATTATCTTTCCCTTGCGCAAAATGTTTTTCCACATAACGCACGACAGAATTTTCCCCTATCCAAAATTCATGTATGCCCGCGTGAGAATTTGCTTTATTTCCAGTATTATGCAAGCCACAACCTGCAACAATCAAAATTTCACAATCTTTGCCGATATAAAAATCATTATAAACCAAATCATTGAAATCGCTTTCCGTTACGATTACAGGAATATGCACGCTTTGGTTTTTAATGCCGTCTTGAATCTTTATATTTATGCCAGGTTTATCTTGTTTTGTCTCAATTTCAATGCCTTTGGAATTTTGACGGCCAACTAACTGCCCATTTTTTCTAATATTAAAAGCACCTTGCGGAATAGAATGCAAATCGGCAACTTTTAACAGTAAATCGTTATCTATTTTATCCATAATTACACCCCTTCCAACTTTTTACAAGATTGATAACCCTTTAATTGTGGCAAAACTTCGTCCGCAGCACCAGATAGCGCCACTTTTCCATTATCAATCAATATAATTTCGTCAGCGCTAGCAAACAACTTTTCTTGATGGCTAATGATAATGTTACAATTCGTTTGATTAATAGATTTTTTAAAAATATCCACTAAATTATTAAAACTCCAAATATCAATGCCCGCTTCTGGTTCGTCAAAAATATTCACAAGCCCGCCACGAGCCAAAACGCTAGCAATTTCAATTCGCTTCAACTCTCCACCGCTTAGAGTGTTATCTAGTTCCCTATTAAAATATTCCCTAGCACAAAGCCCCACTTGCGAGAGAAATTCGCACGCACTCGCGGTATGGAGTTTATCGTTTGTGGAATATTCCAAAATATCTTTGCTCGTCAACCCCTTAAAACGCACAGGTTGTTGAAAAGCGAAAGCAAGACCTAAATTCGCCCTTTGCGTGATATTTAAATTAGTAATATCCTTCCCATTGAAGAAAATTTGTCCATTATCGGCAGATACTATGCCCATAATAATTTTTGCCAAAGTAGATTTTCCGCAACCATTCGCTCCCGTGATAACATAGTTTTTGCCCGCGTCAAAATCGTATGTTATTCCGTCAAGAATAGTCCGCTTGACGCCGTTTTCTTTTACGGAATAAGTAATATTTTTTAAACTTAACATTAGTTAAATTATACTCCTTAAAAATTTTTATTATAATATAACAAAATAATTATATCACGACTACGAAAAATAGCAAGTATTTAATCTTTAATTTTACAAAATCCAAAATTTTTCTTACTTTATTTGATTAGAAAATTTTAAAAAATTACCCCAAAAATATTAAAATAAAAAATGTAAAAAATATTAAAAAATTAATTTAATTTTTAGTAAAATATGGCTAAGTTTTCCACAAAAGCGCACTAAACCACCGTTTTTTAGTGGGTAGACCATATAAAAACAGTCATTTAGTGTCAAAAATACAATAAAGTTATCCACATTGTTGCATAAATTGTGGATAACTTTTGTAAAATAAAAATCTTGTTTAAAATTATAAAAAATAGCAAATACAGATAAATAAACTTCCAATCAACAATATTTAATTTTATCACTATTTTTGCATTAGTTAAAAAAATAATTAACTAAAATTTGAATTTTTTATATTTTAAACTTCAAATTTTTAATATTTTCAAATGCTAATTTTCAATATTATTAACTCAAATGCAATTCATCTATTTTTAATAATTTATTGAAACCTTTTTCGTGAGAAACAACAATACAAGCCCCGCTAAATTCGTTTATTGCTTTTGCAAGTGCTGATTTTGCGTTTTTGTCTAAGTGGTTGTTCGGCTCATCAAGTATAAGTAAGTTGTGCGGTTCAATTAGTAACGAACACAATTTTAACTTTGTCTGCTCCCCACCACTAAGTCGTTCAATGGGCAGTAGCACTTGCTTTGCTGTCAGTCCCGCCTTTGCCAAAAACCCGCGCACTTGCTTAATATCTAGTTTTGGAAATTCATTTTGTATATATTCTATCGGAGTTATAGTTTTATCGTCCCAATCCAAATTCTGTTGCATATAACCAATTTTTGCCACTTTGCTAAGTGTGATTGTGCCAGAAAGTTTAGGAATTTCGCCTATAAGAGTCTTTAAAAGTGTGGTTTTTCCTATTCCGTTAAAGCCACTAATTAAAAGTTTGTCGCCGTAACGCAAAGTAAAAGTTATGTTTTGTTGCAAAGGAGTTGTATAACCTACTGCCAGTTTTTGCGTCAAAATTGCCACATCGTGCGGTGTGTTTTTATAAGCAAAACGCAAAACAGGTACGGGCGGGTCTTGTAATTTTTCAATTTTGTCCATTTTTTCTAGCACTTTCATTCTGCTTTGCGCCTGTTTTGCCGTTGCTGTACGTACTTTGTTTCTAGCAATAAAATCTTCTAACTTCTCAATTTGTTTTTGTTGTTTTTCATAATTTGCGTTATAGGTTTGCAAATTTTGCTCGTGTTGTTTTAAAAATTGCGTATAATTCCCTGTGTAGCGTTTTATTTCGTAAAATTCCACACTCCAAATTATATTGCAAACGGCGTCCAAAAAGGAAGCATCGTGCGAAACCAGCAAAAAGGCCTTTTTGTAACTACATAAATAATTTTTTAGCCACTCAATATTGTTTACATCTAAATGGTTGGTTGGCTCGTCTAAAATCATTAAGTCAGGTTCATCCAAAAGCAACTTGCACAAAATCAGTTTTGCACGTTGCCCCCCACTGAGAGTTTTAACCTTTAAATCAAGTTTATCTTGTGTAAATCCCAGCCCGCTAGCAACTTTTTTAATCTTTGAATCAACCTCGTAAAAGCCCAAAGCATTCAATTCGTCTATAATTTTGCAACCTTTTTCAATTAGATTTTGCGAGTTATTTTCGTCAAGTGCCGATTGCTCAAAATAAGCATTAGCCCGCGTCTCCATTTCGTATAGTGCATTAAAACAACTACGTAAGTATTCCAAAACGGTAATTTCGTCGTCTATTTCTGCGTGTTGGTCTAGCACACCTAAGGTGTGTTTGCCTTGCCAAATAATTTGCCCATCGTCTGGTAATTGCTCCCCGCTAATCATATTCAAAAAAGTACTTTTGCCACTACCATTTAAACCAACTAAACCGATTTTGTCGGTTGTGGCAATTTCTAAATTAACGTTTTTATATAATATTTTATCGCCAAATGATTTTGTAATATTTTTAATTTGTAACATAAAAAAAGCCCTTTTTTATAAATTTTTAATGTAAAATAATGATTTTTTATAAAATTTGAATAAATTATACACTATTTTCAACAAAAAATAAATAAAAAAAGACTAAATTTAATTAAAAACTAGGGCTAGGTTCATACGCCTTAAAACAAGTCAAATTATATTTCCGCACAGTGAATGAATCTATATGATATTTTGAAACGAATTTATGAAAATTTTCCGTAGTCTTTTTATCATATATATCGCCATAACAAATGATTGAAGTATTTCTAAATAAAATTTCGTCTAATATTTTTTTGGACATATAATCAAGTTGAATTTCAGGACATTTGGGGAATGTTTTTCCGTGTATGTAAGTAGGGTCGTGCAGACTACAACCGTAAATATATTTGTCATCTATTTCCCACGTATTGATTAAAGAATTATCGCAACAATCACTACACGCAATATCTAAATAATAAGTCTTTACATCAGGGTATTCTTCTTTTAATTTAGTCAAAGTATCATAACAATACCAACAAAAATCGTCTTGTGCAGTAAAGAAAAAGACTTTTATATCACACAT
Organism: uncultured Clostridia bacterium; assembly: GCA_944384375.1. GTDB lineage: Bacteria > Bacillota > Clostridia > Christensenellales > UBA1242 > UBA7867. Next base: position 19,708 of record CALWTE010000023.1, read on the forward strand.
TTCAATTAAATTTTTTAAAAAATATAATATTTTTTCGTCAAATTTATAGATTAATTTATATTCAAAACCAGGTTTACTAGTAATTAAACACGCTTTTTCTATCATTTTTAATAATTCCTTTTGTTCCATATATAATTACTTTATCAAATGTTAATAATATTGTCAATCAATTTGTAGGTATACCTACAAACTTTTTTATTCTACTCCAATCATAATATAAGTAGATAAAAATAAATGGAGATATTATGAACATTAGTAAAGCATTTGCAATAAGAATTAATAACCTATTAGCAGAAAAACAAATGAATTTATACAAATTGGAGCAATTATCTGGTATCCCACACGGGTCCATGATGTGTATTATGAATGGCAGAAATAAAGATATTACGATGAGAACAGTTTGTCTGTTGGCACAAGGATTCAATATGGATGTTTTAGAATTTTTAAACGACCCTGTTCTAAAAAAGACATTTGAAGAAGTGGAGTAAATGAAAAATGCATATATAAATGCATTTTTTTAATAAAATTATTTAATTTTTAACCATCTAGTGAATATATTAAGCATTTTATATATGATAAAATCTTTATATACTAATTAAGGAGTATAAAATGATTTTATCAAAAATTTTATCAAAAAGAATTAGATATTATCTAAAATTAAATAAGATTACTATTGCAACATTATCTAAATTATCTAGTTTAAAATTACATACAATTAAATACTTACTTTATAACAATTATAATAATATAAATATCAAGTATATGTGTTTAATAACCAAAGCGTTTAATGTTACATTAATTGAATTTCTTGATACGCAAGACTTTAAAAATTACTTTAATAAAATATCAAATAACGCTTAAAAATTAACAATTTTTAGTGGTTTTGCATAAAATATTGTGAAATTTTTAAAAAATTTTTTGATTTTTAGACTTGACTTTTTTAATCAAAACTACCGGCTAAGCCGTCAGTTTTGATTTTTGTTAAAATTTACCAAAATTTAATTAATTTTTTGCATTTTTTAAATGTTTTTTCGCTATTTTTTATATTTTTTGCGGCTTTTTAATTATTTACAATATGTTTATATCTTTTGCTGTTTTTAAGATTTTTACGGTATTTTAAGCTTTTTAGTTGTTTTTTATTATGTTTCACTGTTTTTTCAATAGTTTTTTACGATTTTTTTATGTTTTTATATGCATAAAAAGAAAAGTAAACAAAAAATTAAAAAATATGTAAAAATTTCATTTTATTAAAGAAAAAATGGCTTTAAATTAGCCATTTAGTTTTAGAAAGTCATAGAAACTTCTTTATCTAAATCATTTGTTTTTGTGTTTTCTTTTATACTTTTTGCAGTAATTTGAAAACTTAAAACGCAATCAAAATATTTGTCTTGATTAGCATTAAAAGTTTCATAAATATTTGGCAAATCTTCCTTTAAAATGTCGTTATACTCACCAAAAACATATACTAAACCCGCAAATTTTTGTGGTTTAACTGTATTTTTTGTGTTTTCTGCTAGTTTATTTTCATTTTTAGCGGTCGCTTGCATTTGTGATTTATTTAATGCTATTTTATTTTCAATCTTATTTAGATTAACACAACGAGCTTTCATACTTTGATAAGTTAGTGCAAGTTTTGAATTAACTTTTAACATTGCATTAATAAAACCCTGATAGTTTTTTGAAAATTTTTTCCTTGAATAATGCAAACAAACTGGGTACAATTCCACCACTTTGTCAAAAGTCATAAAATCGCCTTTAACCAAATTCTTTAATTTTATTGCGTTAATTTGACTACTTATTATAGCCATTAAATCTTTGTTTTGAGTATTCGTCTTGTCTAAAACCTGCGTTAAAAACTCACGCTCAACAGCGTTTTGAATAATTTTACCTTCCATTTTCTAATCCCCTTTTCCCTTTTTCACCGCCGGCAGTATAGCACAAAACAAAACTATTGTAAATACCTTTTTTGAAAAATTTTTAACAAATTTTATTAAATTTTAGTGTTTTTTCACGTTTTTTTGCGTTTTTTTATAAAAAAAAAGGTACTATGCATTATTTTTTGCATAATACCTATAAATTAAACAGTTTAAAAATCAAGCCATTATTGTTGCAAACCTTCACGTTTTGCGATCGCGCTAGTTTCTCTCACTATATCATCTCTAGTTTTGTAAAGTTGCATTGAATCTCTATAGTCGTATTGCGTATCGTTATAGTATTCGGTTATATCTGCCATACCGTCTTTCAACTCTTGATATAATTCCCTGTACTTTTCTACTGAATCTATAACCATACTATCAGGTAAAACTTCGTCTAAATCCATTGAAGTAACTTCATTTGCCAAATCGTCCACCAAATTTCTTTGTGCGTCGTGTTTTTTGTATAAAGTACTTAATTTTACCATATTTTTCTGCAAAGTATCAAAAGCTGTCCTCGTTTGAGTGTAGGTTGATTTAAAACCATCAAGTGTGGGTTTCATTTCCTTTACAAATTCTTTATGGTTGTTCATATGCTTTACTGCATTTTTTTGCACTTCTTTATCAAAAATTATACCGAAATCATTCAATTCGTCTAGTCGGGTGTACATATCTCTTTGCTCTGCAATTACTTCACGGGTTAAGTCAAGCATTTGCTCAAATAAAATTTGTGCCTTGTAAATTTGTGCGCGAAGTACTTCTACATCTTTTGGTACAAAAGTCCTAACGGAAGGTTTTTCAGTGTTTGCCTTGATATTTTGAGCAAGTAAATAAGTCCTGTAGATATCTTCGCTTGTCATCTTCTTCGTTCCTTCCATTTCCCCTGCTACATTAAGAAGTTGACTTAATTTTGCGCTATCAATACCATCAAAATCATTCAACAATTCGCAAGCCTTTTGAACGGTTTCTTCACTAAGATACTGTCCTTCATAATATAAATTAATCTTTTTTTGCATACTATCACCTTTTTCTCTTTTTATTTGTTAATTTTGTTAATAAATGCTTTATAATTTTAACACACAAACTCAAAAGTGTCAATATGCATTTTAAATAAAAAGCACTTTAAAACTTTAATTTTTTAAATTTCTTATTTATTTTACTATAATTTTTTTATCTTTTATTTCAAAAGTGCGGTTGGTGGTGTGCTTTAAAAAATCAATATCATGGCTAACTATAAATATCGTACCAGCAAAACCAGACAAAATTTTCTCCAAATACTGCTTATTTTCTATGTCTAGATGATTTGTAGGTTCGTCAAGCATAATCGCGTTTGCATCGCTTAAAATTATTTGGCATAACTTTATACGCATACGTTCGCCCGAACTCAAGTAGCGAATTTTTGTATCAAAAATCTTTTTATCTATATTCATTGAAACCAAATTTTTAATAAAATCAGTGCGATATTGCCCGTCAAACTGCCTAGACATTTCGTTTATAGTCATATCTTCGTCTAAGTCGTAAACATCTTGCTTTAGCCTAACGATTTTAAGGCTAGGTGTAATAAAAAGTTTGCCCGTGTAGTCAGTTTTACCTAAAATTATATCAAGAAAAGTAGATTTGCCAGTACCATTTGCGCCGATAATTCCTATTTTGTCGCCACTGGAAATTAAGAAGTTCGCATTTTCAAAAAGAACATTACCACCAAATTTTTTGGTTAAATTTTCGGCAAAAATAATATTTTTTGCTTTTAAATCGCCAGTGTTTAGAAAATATTTAATTTCAAACTCTTTTTCAGGTGTTTCTACATCTTTTTTTAATTCTTGCTCCAACCTACTAATTTGGTGTGCCGCACGTTTGCTTAATTTTGTAGAACGGATATCGGCCTCTAACCCATTAGAATATCTCAAACCTAGTCTATCCGCCTTATGTTTATATCGTCTAGCATCGGCAAGCCCTGCGTAATGCTTGTACTGAGCAATATCTTCTTGAATCTCGGCAACTCGTTTTTTGTGCTTGTCATAATTTCTTTTAATTTCTAACTTCTTTTCTTCAATTTGAGTCTTATAATCGTCATAATTACCAAAAAATTCACTAACTTTGCCGTCTTTTACTTGCCAAATCTTAAAAACTGTTTGATTTAGCAAATCTATGTCGTGGCTTACCACCAGCACAGAACCCGCAAAATTTTGAATTTCGCGTACAATTTCGGCTTTCCCTTCTATATCTAGGTGGTTGGTCGGCTCGTCCAAAATTAGCATTGTGGGGTTAATTGCTAAGACGCTTGCAAGTGCGATTTTTGTTCGTTCGCCACAACTTAAAAGTTTAATTCTCTCCAGAGTCCACTCAATTTGTTTTGTAAAGCCTAATTTTTTTAACTGTTTAAAAAACTCTTGTGAAAACTCGGCATCGGTCAATTTATTTAGCAAACTACCAAATTCTATCGCAGAACTTTGCTCTAAAAATCCTATTTTTTCATTGCTAACTACTTCACCCGAATCGGCCCTATCTTTGCCAGTAATGATATTCAGCAAAGTACTTTTGCCCTGTCCATTTGAACCGACAATGCCTATTTTTTCGCCGTCATAAATTATTTCGTTTATATTATCTAAAACCGTCTTTGAGCCAAACGATTTACATATATCTTTTAATTGTAACATAAGTCCATTCTCCTTTTAAATTTTTCAAAACCTAAAAGGCATAGAAAAAAGACATCTATATAAAGTTAGATGCGGAATTTAAAAATATAACCTTAAAAAATCAAAGTTTAAAATAAACTTCAACCAAATTTAATTTTTTAATTTTAAGGTTACACTACTAAAATCCTCATAGTTTACTTCCTTTATATAAACGCCTTTTAGACTTTAATTTATTATATCATATAAATAGTAAAAAATCAATAGTAAAATAAAGAAAATTTATGCATAATACCACAAAAAACTAATGCATAGTACTATAAAATTTGCGTTTTTTTCTTTATTTTTTGATATTTTTTAATAATTTTTAGCATTTTGTTAATTTTCTATTTAACTAAATCACAGCCTTCGTTTTGAGAATTTTGTGTCTCTGCTTCTTTATTATCTTTTAAATTTAATGATTTTAAAACCTCGCTTTGGCCTAGCCCGCTTTCGCGTGATATATAATTTATTAATTCCTGCGTGCAATATTTACTACCTATTTCATCTACATTAAAAATATAATTATATATTAAATTCATATAGTGCTCGGCATTGTCACCACTTGCTTTTCGTGCTGTAGTCTTTAAAATCTTTTCTATTTTACCCAAATCTTTGGGATTTCTTTCTTTTATCTCATCAATGGATAATTTTAAAAATTTTTGCATACCTTTAAAATCTTGTGATGCAGCGAATAACTCGTTATACACATAATTTGCTGTTGGGCTAGATTCAGTCAAACCTGAGTTTTCTAACAAATTTGACTGATTTATCAACTTTTTACTCATAGAAACATTGTTAAAATATTTGCTTTGCTCTAAAACTTGATTAACTTGTGTTAAGTCTAATTGATTGTTCTTTAATAACTCATGATAACTATCAAAAATATAAGTTACGTAATCTCTACCATCAGGAGTTACCGCATCTGATTTAACCATCATTTCTATCAGTTCATCTAGCGATAAAGTTAGTGAAAGCAAATTATCTTTAAAATCTTGATAGGATAGATTTAGTTTGATTTTTTCTTGTTCGGTAAATTCCCTATTTGGTAAATTATTAAGTAGCAGAGCCAAAATTTCATTACTTGCAAATAAACCCATTACCCCACTAAAAGAACCTATAGCAGACAAACCAGACGAGTCAGGGCTACCCAACTCAACCTTTGTATCCTGCAATTTCGCAAAATCGGCTAAACTTTTAACATAATCTACCATACTTTGATTACCCAAAGTGTGCATTTCATATAGCTTGCCATCAAAAATGATATCTAAGAGTGATGTAACTGCTCTTTCCATAGGGTAACTATTTGAAGAATGATTATAAAAAATTTCAAAATTTAAATTGTATTGTTTGCAATATTCTCTAAATTGTGGCGAAGTGTAAATTTCGCGTGCCAAATTATCGGTAGCGCCTTCTTCCAAAATACTGTCTAAAGAGGAAAATTTTTCAGGTTTATTATTTACTACAAATGATGTATAGTGCATCATTTCGTGAGTCAAAGTACGAAATTGCGTACTTATCACATTATCATCAAAATTTTTTTGCTCTAATAAAATTTCGTTTTTTTCAAAAACACACAGCCCTTTATACGGCAAATCTTCATCTTCCCTAATGTGAACTTGCGCCATTCTATCTACAAACTCAGCGTCAACTAATTCAGGCTTAACTGCAATCAAACTAAGCAAAACGACACTTTTTTCAGTGCGGTAATTATTTAGTTCAGGTCTTAAATTAGCGTAATACTCTATTTGATTTATAGCATAATTTTGCATATCTTGAATATACTGCAATCTCTCTTGTTCTGTTGCAAAATAATTTAGTGAATCCATATTTTTCCTTGAATTTTGATTTATTTATTATTTTTCAATAATTTTATTGAATTTTTTTAGCTTTTTCTATGATTTTTCTTAGATTTTTGCTTTTTTGTTGCGTTTTACTAAATACACAATAAACTTGTAAATTTCAATCACTGGAATAATACTAATCGCTATACCAAACACAATTAACCATTGAATTATACTTAGTGGCATCATTCCAAACACGCCCGCAACTGCTGGAATGGAAATAATCAAAATATTAATTCCTATTCCTAATATAAATGTTAACCAAAAGGTTTTATTTGTGAAAACTTGACTAACAAACAAACTATGCTCGTGTCGTACGTTTACTAAATGGAAAATTTGCGAAATTGACAGCACAGCAAACGCCATAGTTACTGCCAAAGTGTTGTCTCCCGTTAAGTGCATACACACGGCAAACGTACCTATTACGCACGCGGTTTGGTATAAAATTTGTACTAGCATACTGCCCCAAACGTTTGCAAACAGCCCTTCATTTTTTGGTCTAGGTGGGTGTTTCATAACGTCTTTTTCCGCCCTTTCCACACTTAGTGAAAGTGCGGGCAGAGAGTCTGTAACTAGGTTGATAAATAGAATTTGCAAAGCGGTCAAGAACCCTAATGTTGGGTAAATTAGGGTCGCAAGCAAGATACTCAAAACTTCTACTAAGTTTGTACCAAATAGGAATTGAATGACTTTTTTAATATTTGCGTAAGTTTTTCTGCCTTCTTGTACCGCCCCCACGATAGTAGCAAAATTATCGTCAGTTAGCACCATATCGGCAACTTGTTTGGTTACTTCGGTACCCGTTTTCCCCATACCGATACCGATATCTGCCGCTTTAATACTAGGCGAATCATTTACACCGTCACCCGTCATTGCCACAACGGCGCCAGTAGATTTCCACGCTTCTACAATTTGGACTTTGTTTTGCGGGCTGACACGTGCATAAACTGTAACCTGTGGCAAAATTTTTTTGTAATCTTCGTCGCTCATTTTGTCTAGTTCGGCGCCAGTCAAAACTATGTCGCCTGGTTTATAGATGCCCACTTCTTCTGCAATCGCTTTTGCCGTAAGCGCGTGGTCGCCCGTAATCATAATAGGTTTAATACCTGCCGAAATACAAGTTTTAACCGCTTGTGCGGTGGTTTCTCTCGGTGGGTCACGCATAGCAACAAGTCCTAAGAAAATCATTTTGCTTTCGTCTTGTTCGTCTAATTCACTATTGCGTTTAGGTTTATAACATAATGCCAAAGCACGCAAGCCTTTACTGCTCAGCACGTCTATATTTTTTAGAATTTTGTCTTTTTCTGCCTTGCTTAGATTTACTATTTCATTATTAATGCTAGCATATGTGCAACGCTCCAACACCACGTCGGGTGCACCCTTAGTGTAGGCAACTATTTCATTATCTACTTTATTGATAGTAGTCATCATTTTACGCTTGCTGTCAAAAGGGATTTCGTTTACTCTTTGGTAGTCCGCGCGAATTTTTTCCACATCAATTCCTAATTTAAAGGATATATCTATCATAGCGGTTTCGGTCGGGTCGCCTACCATTTTGTTCTTTTGTAGCACTGTATCATTACATAAAATCATACAGTTAAAAAAGTGTTTATCTTTGAGTTTGGCTAAATTGTCTTTATCATATATAGTATTATTTGCAAAAAAAGTGGAGACGGTCATTTTGTTTTGCGTGAGTGTGCCCGTCTTATCTGTACAAATAATTTGGCAAGAGCCTAATGTCTCTACCGCGTGCAATTTCCTAATAATTGCGCGTTGCTTGCTCATTCGGGAGACGCCCATCGCCATAATTACGGTAATCACGGCTGGCAGACTTTCAGGAATTGCAGCGACTGCAATCGCTATCGCTATCATTAGGGCATTTACTACATTACTACCGCCTACTGCTATGTTAATAATAAACACAAGCATTGCAATCGCTAGTACGCCTATTGTTATGCCTTTACTTAGTTTTTTGAGTTTTACTTGAATAGGAGTAAGTTCGTTATCAGGCTGGGCATCTATCATACTAGCGATTTTGCCCATTTCGGTCTGCATACCAGTTGCCACAACTACACCATATCCACGTCCGTAAGTAACTACCGAGCCAGAATGCAACATATTCACCCTATCGCCTAGCGGAGTGCCTAAACCGAGTGCTACATTTGCTTGCTTCTCCACTTCGTGTGATTCGCCCGTGAGTGAACTTTCATCACAACGCAGAGAATGTGCTTCCGCAAGGTAACAATCGGCACAAATCACGTCGCCCGCTTCTAGTAGCACAACATCACCAACCACGACTTCGCGGGTGGGTATCTCAATCAATATGCCATTGCGGTAAACCTTTGCTTTGGGCGAATTCATTTCCTTTAACGACTCTAGGGCATTGTCCGCCTTGCGCTCCTGCACGTAACCTATAACAGCATTTATTATTACAATGGCTAAGATAATACCCGAATCAATTAAATCTAAATACTCTTTTTGAACTATGGAAATCGTCGCCGTAATAAAGGCACTAAAAATTAGAATTATTAACATCAAGTCTTTAAACTGTCCAAAGAACATTGCTAGTTTGCTCTTTTTCTTTTTGGCTGTTAATTCGTTATAGCCTGATTCTTGCAAACGCTTTTTTGCCTGTGCTTCGGTAAGCCCTGTCCGTTTAGTATCATATTCTTTCAGCACGCTTTCCAAATCCATTCCAAAAGGAATTTTACTCACTCATTTTCCCCTTAATAATTGTTTTTGTTAGTATCGTTTAAGTTTGTTTGGTTTTCTGTATTTTGCCCATTTTCTGCGGAATTATATCCGCCCCCTTGTTGCCCGTATTGATTATAATCATTTTGATAATCATAATTTGCATCATAATTTTGGTAATTATCAAATTGATTTTGCCCAAAATCTTGTGCGTTTGGCTGATTTACACCAAAATCATTTTGATTTGCGTAAAAATCTGGGTTTTGCTCGTTTTGGTAATCATAATAGCCGTTTTCGTCATAATATTGCTGGTCATAATTTTGGGAATCGTCATACTGCGGATACTGTGCGTATTCGCCCGAAGTGTTAGAATAATCGGCATTTTGATTATAATCGTCATAAGATTGATTTTGCTGATAATAGCCCTGCTCGTAGTTTTGATAATCTTGATTTTGATACTGATAATCGGCGTACTGGTCGTTATTTTGCTCAAAATTAGGTTGTGTATCTTGCGCAAATTCTTGCTCTTTGTACAAATCTTGCACTGATGGTGCATCTAGGTTTACATTAAAATCTTCAATAGGTTGTAAATTGTCTAGATTTTGTTTAGCCTGGTTGCGAGATTGTGAAAAAATTTGTTTTAAGCCGTCTATATCTCTTGTTTGCTGGTAGTTTGAGAAGTTTTCATTGCCTGTTTGCGTTTGGTTAAATTCGTTATCTTGAATAGCATTATTTGAAAAATCATAATTCTGTTCCGTTACTTGTTCTTGATTATCGTAAATGTCGTTAGCGTTTGGCTCGTCTTGTCCATTTATTGTAAATTGATTTATTTCATTATTTGCGGGTTGAATATTGCTATTTTCGGCATTTGCGCTAATTTCTGCATTTTCTTGCTTTTCTAAATCGTCTATTTTGGCGTTTTGCGAATCTTTATTCTTTTCTTTGTTTATATAATCACGCAAAGCACTTTTAGAAAATAGGTAATCTACACCCGATAGCCCCAAATGATACTTTTTAGACATTTTAGGCAGAACTGGTTTGCTCTCTTGTTCTTTTTTATCGTCTAAGGCTTTTTCCGTGCTTTCGGTTTCTGTTTTGCTCGCGTCTTTTTTGATAGTCGCTTCGTGAACTTTAATGCCTTCACTTAAACCTAAAAAGGCAATCATAGCACGTCTTGTACTAGTTTTGCGTGCGTGGTACTGATTTATTTTATAGTATAATTTTGAACGATGTTGCGTATTTAAACTATTTTCTAAATCGGCAAAATAATTTTCAAATATAAATTTAGACGAAAACTTGCTTGATTTTGCGATATTGTTATTTTCTTCTATACAATCAAGGGCTGTAACAATCTCCCTGTCTTGCATTTCAAGGGCTGTGGAGTGCGCTTTTTTAACCAAATCATTGATAGTTAAATCACGGCTTTTTGCATTTTCAAGCGAACTAATCAAAAACTCCTGCACAAAAATGTAATTTGAGTAATTAGATAAAATATGTAAATATGCGTAATTTACCGCACTATTAGTAGGTAAATTTGCCTGTTCTAGTACTTCTAATTGCTTGTGCATTTTGCCCGTTGCTGAAGTGATTTTTTCAATTTGCGCGCGTTGTAAAATTCTATCCACCGTGCTAAAATCAATCGCATTATTTTGATTAAATTTATCAATTAAATTATCAAAAGTAATCTTTCTGTCGTAAAGCGTTTCTACGTCTTTGATGCGTTCACTCTCTAAAAGCCCCGCTACAGTATTTTTAATAAAGATATCAAAGTCGTTTAAGTAGTTATGTGTGGCAATAATTTCGTCTTGTTTTAACTTTTTGCTAGATAAATCGGTCAAACAAAAGTTAATCACACTTAGCGCACATAGAGCCTTTGCGTAGTCGTTTTTATTTGAATTTTTAAAGTTATTAAGAAGCAAATTTAACTTAAAATTAAGTTTGGAATATTTCCCGTCTTTTTCGTCTAACTTGTCTAAAAAGTCTTGCTTGTCTAGAATTAAGTCTTGTGTAAGTTGCCCATTTGAGTAAATGTTTATAAGTCCTGAAACAGCGCGTTCCACGACGTTTTCTTCCCTAATAAACTTTGGGGTATAATTAAATTTGGCGCAATTTTCTCTAAACGCACTAGATAGCGCAACATCTAGCACTTGTTTGCTCTCTAGCCCCCTACACAAGAAACGTTCAGTAGCGGTCGCTGGCTTTGTCTTGTAAGTCGCAGAAATAAACTCGTGCAAAATGTCATTAAAATTAGGGTAAGTTTCTTCTAACTGAAGCCCTGCAAGTTTGTCTATTAACTCTCTGTCCACATATTGTGGCTTTACTGCAATATAACTAAGCAAAGCAATTTTGCGTTCTGTCAAAAGATTTTTAGGACTGACAATATCAATTTGATTTGACGCATATTCTTGCATAAGCGAAACAAACTTTTGCCTATCCTGTTCACTTGCAAATGTATTTACTTGTTGCATTCCCTACCCCCTTGAAATAAATTTTTACTTTGGATTTGCTTATTTATAAAGTTTTGATTTTGCTAAATTATGCTGTTTTTGAATTGTTTAGTTTTTTCTAGAAATCTTTCTAAATTTAATCTAAACTAAATCTAAATTAAATATTTAATTACAAAAACAAAACATTTGGGCAAACTCTCTCATATTCCTAGATTATAGCATAACAGCTTTAAAAAGTAAAACAAAGTATTGTTAGTTTTGCAATTTTTAAATATTTTAATCAAAATTTAAAAAGCCACAATTTTACTTTACAATTTCTTTAAGTTAAAGCCATTATTTTACTTTACAATTTCTTTAAGTTAGCGTATAATTTTTTATATAGATTAAAAGGAAAATTAGAGAAAATGAAACTAGGTGTTGTAGGGCTACCAAATGTAGGAAAAAGTACACTTTTTAATGCTTTGACTAAGGCGGGGGCAATGAGTGCAAATTATCCGTTTTGTACTATTGAACCAAATGTAGGTATGGTTTCCGTGCCAGACGAAAGGCTGGAAGTTTTAGGCAAAATGTATTCCACGCAAAAAATCACGCCAGCGACCATTGAATTTGTGGATATCGCAGGGCTTGTGCGTGGCGCCAGCAAGGGTGAAGGTTTGGGCAATAAATTTTTGTCGCACATTAGAGAAGTAGACGCCATTGTCCATGTAGTACGTTGTTTTGACGACAGCAAAATCATTCACGTAGACGGCTCGGTTAATCCAGAACGTGATGTGGAAACTATAAATCTTGAACTTATTATGGCAGATATGGAGTCATTAGAGAAACAGTTGGCGCGTATTTCTAAACTAGCAAAATCTGGCGATAAAATAGCAAAAGAGCAAGAAGCGGTTTATACTCTTGCCTATGAGCAGTTGCAAAAGGGCTTGCCTGCTCGTTCTCTTGAACTAGACGAAAAACAAGCAAAAATACTAAAAGGCGCGTTTTTAATCACCGCAAAACCTACCTTGTATGTAGCGAATATCTCGCAAGAGCAATTAAACGCAAGTATAACGGACGAAAAGGTTTCTGCTTTGCGTGAAATCGCCAAAAAAGAAAATAGCGAAGTTCTAGAAATCTGCGCCGAATTAGAAGCCGAACTTGCCGAACTTAACGAAGAAGATTTAGCGCTTTTTAAGGAAGAATACGGCATTAAAGAACTGGGGCTACCTAGATTGATTAAGGCTAGTTATGCTCTACTCGGCTTGATTAGTTATTTAACCGCGGGCGAAAAAGAAGTCCGCGCGTGGACAATTACCAAAGGCACAAAAGCACCACAAGCGGCTGGTGTAATTCACTCAGATTTTGAACGTGGCTTTATAAAGGCCGAAGTTGTACCTTATGAGACTTTGGTATCTCTCGGTGGATACAATCAGGCAAAAGAAGCAGGCAAAGTGCGTATGGAAGGAAAAGATTATGTCGTGCAAGACGGCGATGTAATTCTATTCCGCTTTAATGTATAGGGGGTAAAAAATGGACAAGATTTTATTGAATGAGATTTTAAAGACGGGTAACGGTGAAATTTGGCAAAAGGTCGCCGAAATTAGCCACACTTTTGATAAGCAAACGAACGCTAAAATTTTGCCAGACGATGTAGCTTTCATTGAAATGCATTCGTCTGCGATAACTGGCAACATCGCCACAACTTTAACCGATTTTTATGATTTGGCGATTCAAAAAATAAATCAAAATAATATAACTGAAAAAATTCAAAAACAATTCAATAAAATAAATCAAAAAATATCCAAAAATTTGCCTATACAAATTGCGACAATGCGTGACGAATTAGAGATTTATCTTTTGGAAAAAGGCTATAGAAACGATACCTTTAACCTTGCCAGCCATACTTTGAGCGAAAACTTAAACACAAGCGCAAAAGTTTTAAATGGCGCATTAAACGAAACTATTGACACAATTACAAATAAAGAAATTGAGCATTTTAACCAAACTGACATACAAAAATATAATTAAAAGCAGATTTTAGTCTGCTTTTTTGTTTGTTTTTTCTAGATTTTTTCGCTATTTTTTTACAATTTTTTTAATATTAAACAATTTGCTTGCGTTTATTCAAAAAAATAATTATAATAAATTAGAATAGCAACATTTTACGGAGGAAAAAATGTCAAAAAAATACGTATTTAAATTTGATGAAGGCGGTATCAGCGACTATTCGCTACTAGGACTCAAAGGAGCAAATTTAGCACAAATCAATAGGTTAAACTTGCCTATTCCCTTTGGTTTTACAATTTCAACAGACGGTTGCAAATATTACCTTCGCAATCATTGTATTTTGCCTACCGATTTTATTGAACAGATTTTACGCGGTCTAAAAGCGATTGAGAATGAATCAGGGCTAGTTTACGGCGATTCGGGCAATCCCTTACTCTTAAGTATTCGTACTGGGGCAAGTGTACCTTGCAAGGGGCTTGCACGCACTTTGATAAACGTAGGTATGAATGACGCAATCACTTCGGGGCTTGTGCGTATAAACCACAAAAACCCTACTTTTGCGTGGGAATGTTACAGCAGGTTTATCCGTGATTATGGGGTAATTGTCGCAAAACTAGACGAAAAGTTATTTAAAGATGCCGAATTTAGCATACGTAAGGAAAATTCAGGGCTACCCGAACCCGACATTCTGCAAAAAATTATTTCGCAATACAAGAAAATTTACCGTAAGGAAGCCAAAAGAGCCTTTCCGCAAGACGTTGCAGAACAACTTTTTGAGAGCATAAGAGCGTGTCTGGAGAGTTGGAATTCCAACATGGCACAAGATTATAGGCGTTCAAACAACATTGACGACAGCCTAGGTTGTGCGGTAAGCGTACAGCAAATGGCTTTCGGTAACTATGACATCAATAGTGGTGTAGGTGTGGCTTATACCCGCAACCCTATTACTGGTGAAAAGGCAGTTACGGGTGAAATGTTACGCAAAGCGCAGGAAAAAAGCAAACTAAGTTCTACTTATACATATGATATGGAAGAACTCAAAAAAGCCAACCCTGCCCTCTATATGAAGTTAGAAAATGCGTGCGCGCAAATAGAAAACTTTTATCAAGATATGCAGGCGCTGGAATTTTGCGTGCAATCGGGACACCTATATATTATGCAAGTGGAAGCAGCCACTCGTTCCCCTAGCGCAAGCGTAAAAATTGCTGTTGATTTAGCAAAGGAAAGAGTGCTAACCAAACAACAGGCGCTACTCAAAGTTGATGCCGAAGGGGTAAAAGCACTGATGCAGCCCGAATTTGATAAATCACGTGAAGTTGCTAGCCGAGTACTAGCCGAAGGTGTGTGTGCTTACCCTGGTTGTGCTAGCGGTGTGATTGCCCTATCTAGTACTATGGCACTGCAATACGCAAGTTTAGGCGAAAAAGTAATTTTGGTGCAAGAATCTCTTAACCCAAAAGATGCCGAAGGTATTGCTGTCGCTAGCGGAATTATCACACTAAAAGGCGGTTACAATAGTTATGCAAGTGTCGTGGCTAGGAATAAGTGTATTCCTTGTATTATTGAGTGCAAACGCCTGACCTTTAATGAAGTTACGCATGCCGTCAAACTCGGCGGACTAAATTATAAAGAAGGCGATAAAATCAGTATTGATGCCTTAAAGGCAAAAGTCTATGGCGAGGCCCTTCCATTAAAAGAGCCTACTATTGACGGCGATTTGGAATTAGTACTTGAATGGGCAAAAGCAAAACAACCTATTACAATTTACACTGATGCCGACACACCGCAAAAAGTTGCGCGCGGTATTGAATTAGGCGCTACTGGAGTTGGACTTGTGCGTACTGAAAATATGTTTTATGAAGCGGACAGACTGCTTGCTCTACGCAAGTTCTTTCTTGCACCAAACGAGAAAACACGAAGTTCTGCTCTAAAAAGCATTTTTAAATATCAAATTGCCGATTTTACACAATTATTTGAACAATCTCGCGACAGAGACATCAATATTAGGTTAATTGACGCCACTCTTAACGAATTATTACCAGCCACACAAAACGATTTACGCGGTTTGGCGCGTGAAATGGGTGCAAAATATGAAGATATTAAAACAATTTATAACGATTTAAAGCAAACCAACCCTATTTTAGGTATACGTGGTTGTAGAATGCTAGTTATGCACCCAGAACTGGCAAAGACGCAAATTATGGCAATTTTTAATGCCTTGCTAGATGTTAGACGCCGTCTAAAAGTTACTCCGCAGTTAAAAATCACCGTTCCTATGGTTTCTATACTACCTGAATTTGAGATTTTAGAGAGACTTATTCGCGAAACGGCACAAACTGCCCTATCACGAACTAAATTTGAAGTTGAATATGAAATTGGTTGTATGTTAGAAACACCGCGTTCTTGTATGATTGCTGATAAAATTGCTGAAAAAGCTGACTTCGTTTGCTTCGGCACAAACGACTTGACTCAGTTGACATTTGGTTTCAGCAGTGACGACTGTATGAAATTCCTTAACGAATATTACGACGATAACTTGATTTATGCCGACCCGTTTAAAACTTTGGACAAAAAAGGCGTTCACGAGTTGATTTCGCTAGCATTAGATAAAATTCGTTCAGTAAAAGCCAAAATGCCAGTATTTATGCTCGGTGATATCGTTGCCGATACAGACAGTCTAAAACAAGCGCTTGATTTAAAAATCAACAAAATTAGTTGCGTGCCAAATAAGATTCCTTCAGCAATTATTGCTCAGGCACAAGCAGTGATTAAACAAGTTAGCGAATAATTAGTACAAAACACAAATTAGCAAAAAGCATTGAATTTTTACTAAATATACAAGCACAATTTTGACAATAAAATTAAAAAACGCTATCTTGACATTAAAATTAACTATAAAAAACAAAAATAAGTTTTTAAGGAGCCATAGGAATATCCTATGGTTTTCTTATAACAAAAAAAAGAATGATGTATTATCCTATAAGATTATTGCACCATTCTTTTTTATTAAAAAATTGTAAAAATTGATTTTAATTAAACGTTATACAATTAGTTTTAAAAACAATAAAGCATTTTATCTATGTAAACAAGTATGGAAATCAATAGATTTTAATTTCTCATCTTGTTTTTCTAACAATTCATTTTGCTTCTTTAATAGCTCGTTTTGTTCAGCGAGCATTTCTAAAATTTTTAAATTGCTCCTAGCCAAACTACCCAAAAACATATACTCACTTTCGTAATTTTCTAATGTTTTTTCTTCAGCCTGTATCCAGTCAATTATTTCTCCGTATTTGCTACTAGTTTTTTCTAAATTTTTATCAGTATCCATTTCCCTAACCGCCTTATTTATTTCTATATGCTAATTATACAACAAATAAAGCAAAATTTCAATACCCATTTTTAAAACGTAAAAAAACGTAAAATTTAACTTAGTAAAATAATTTGAAACTTTTAAAATTTAAAGTCGCCAAAAACAAATTTAAATTATCAAAAAATTGAACTTAAAAAAATTAAAAAACTCTAAAAATAATATTTAAATGATTAAAAATGTGATTTTTAAATTAAAAAACTCTATATTTCTATCAAAAAATCATATTATTACTATAACAAAAAGTATTTTATATTTTTTTGACTTATAAAATTTTTTACAATAAATATTACATCATACCCATTTCTTTCATAATTTGCTCTACTTCCTTTTGCCCTTCCCTTAAATGCTCTAATTCATCGGGGCAAAGGTGTTGCAATAGGGTAAGTAATTCCCCCACATGTACGCGTTCTTCATTCTTTATATCTGTCCAAACTCTTTTTGCTAATTCGTTATCCGTGCTAGCGATATGTGAATTATATTGATTTATGGCATCTAACTCACCTATTATGTCGTTGCGAACGGCGGTAACTAAATCATTTTTTGAATAAAAGCGTTCAGGATTACCTGAATTATTAAATCTAAACGGCAAATCTAACATAATACTACTTCCTTTTCTTAAATTTTTATAAAATAATTATATGCAGGACTTAAAAAATTGTATAATTATAACAAAAATTTAAAAAAATATGCAAAAACTATTGACTTTTGGTAAACCTTTAATTCATAATATAATATATAATCAAACGGAGGGGAAAAATGGCTCTAGGAGAAAGTTTAAGTAAAGTTTTTGATGTTATTACTAAAATTCTAGCATTTTTGGTAATTGTTGCTTATGTAATTTTTGCAATAAATGCAAACTGGACATTCATTGATAATGAAATTGCTTTAAAAGTAATTGATGCATTTATGTACTATGGTCCATTGGTAATTTGTGGTCTTGTATTAGTTGAATTCGCAATAAAACGCAACATTTTGATTCAAATTGTAATTTACTTGTTAATTGCTTTAGTAATTATCTTCCAATTCTTCCCAGACACATTCAACACAATGGTTGGTTCAATTACAAATGCAACAAGCGCTTTAGGTTTATAATACCAGTAAAAGAGTTAGGCAACTAACTCTTTTTTTGTTTTATCATATTTCAAAAAATAAAAACTTACAAAAATGTAAAAAATGCATTATTAAAGAAGGGAATAAAAATTTTTTAAAAATTACATCTTATATAATCATTAAGCAACTTATCTATATAAAATGCTTTTTATATTTTACCTTAACTAAAATTTTTAATTACCTATTTAATGCAATATTTTTATAAAGAGTAATATTAAATTTTATTTTTCTTTATAAAGTTTATGGATACAAGTCATAGGCAAAATATTTTGATTAACTAAAGTATCAATCAATACAGAATTTGCTCCCACAATCACATTTTCCCCAACCACAGTGTTTTTAAGATAACAATTTGGTTCTATTATAGAGTTATCACCTATATAGGTTTGACCAGATAAATGCACATTAGGGAAAATGACACAATCTTTTCCCACTTGCACCGTACTATCAATATAGGTATTATTTAAATCAACAATTCTTGTACCTTGTTGCGTTATTTTATTATTAATAAATAATTTCATTTTTTCTTCAAGCGCAGCCACTTCTTCTAGAGTATTTACGCCTAAAAAATACGAATTTTCTGGAATATTTAAGGTATCAACGCTGTATTTATTTTTTAAGAATAATTCCACTAAATCAGTCACATAGTATTCATTTTGTGCGTTATTCCTGCTTAAATTTGCAACATACTGCTGTAAAATTGCATTTTTAAAACAATACACACCTAGATTAATTTCATTGATTTTTAACTCTTTTTCTGTACAGTCTTTAGTTTCAATTATTTTTTCTATTTTACCCGATTTATTTCTCTTAATGCGGCCAAATTTATTTTCATTATAATAAATTGAAGTTAATACCTTTAAATCGCTATTATTTAAATTGCATAAATCAAGTAGAATTTCACTATCTAATATAGGTCCATCACCATTAAGCAGCAGCACATTCCCAGCAAAAGTTTTAAATTCGTTGCACGCCAATCTAAACGCATCGCCCGTGCCTAGTTGTTCTTTTTGATAAACACAATGAACCTCACTCCCCACAGTGTTTTTTACATTTTCGGCATCAAACCCAACCACAACAAAAATATTATCAATATTTATAGTTTTTAAATTTTCAATAACATAAGTAATCAATGGTTTGCCGCAGATTTTTTCTAAAACTTTATTGTAATGTCTTTTCATACGCGAACCTTTTCCGCCCGCCAAAATTACGGCAATATTTTCCATTTTTTACTCCTTTTTGCTATTTTTGCGTGTTTTTACGCGTTTTTTAAGTACTATGCATAGGTACTATGCACTTTTAAATTTAAATTTTCACTATTTTTTTACTAATTTTTAAATATTTTTAAGCACTTATTTTTAATTATTAAAAACTAAATTTTTAAATTATTTTGTAACTTTCGTTTTTTATTGTTTTAAGCATTTTCTAACTAATTTTTAATTCTTTCTATATTTTTCTTATTAATGTTTTATATAATTCTTATTTAAACAAAATTTTTTTATTTAATCTAAATATAATCTTAAACTTTTATTATCAAAATAATTTTGAATTATTTTTCCGCTTTCATATTTTTATTTTGTGATATTTTTAATTCCGCACGAGATATCGCAAAAGTATTTTCAGGTAAATCTTGACCAACCGTACTGCCAGCCGCAACAAAAGTATTTTTGCCGATAGTAATAGGAGCAATTAGATTTGTATTACAACCTATAAAACAATCATCGCCTATAGTGATTTTTTGCTTGATTTTGCCGTTGAAATTTGCAAAAATTGTGCCACAACCGAAATTACAATTTTTACCTACCACGCCATCACCTATATAGGTTAAATGCGAAATTTTGGTACGCTCCCCAACCGAACTATTTTTGATTTCACAAAAATTGCCAAAGCGGACTCCGTTACCCAAAATACTATTTTCTCTAATGTGAGAGCAAGGGCCAATATAGCAGTTGTCGCCTACTTCACTATTTTTTATATAATTATTAGGGTAAAGAACACAATTTTTACCTATTTTTGCCCCATTTTCTATATAATTATTTGGATAAATAATAGTACCAGTGCCAATTTGCGCACCTTTTTCAATAAAAGTATGTTTTGGCGATAAAATTATCACATTTTTAAGTTTTTTTACGTATTTTTTACGTTTTTTCAATATTTTTTCTCCTTTTTAATTGAAATTTACGCTCTAATGTAACCATTCTAATCATAAATATTATACCAAACACGCCTAATACAGGATAAAAATAACTTACAATAGCACCAAACCCCATACCAGAAATAATTAAGCACACAATAGCCACTAAAATACTCGCTATTTTAAAGGAATTGAAGTATTTTTCTAGCCAAATCGCTATTGTATATACTAGCGACACAGCCGTTGTGGCTATTCCTATCCAAACGACAATTAGAGTAATAATTCCAAAAATATGACTAGCACTACTAGCTATATACACAAGTGGCATATCAGACATACTACTATATGGATTTAAATATATAGAAACGACCATACCTAGCAAACACACAACCATAAAAATTGCACCGATTAACGAACCGTAAAAGTTTGTTTTCTTTGAATAATTGCGCCCCAGTCTAGCAAAAATAAAGCCCGCAAAATATAAGTTACTGCAAACGTAAAGAATACAGAAAAATATGGAACTTATTATTCTTTCCCCGCCGTCAACCACTGGAACGGTAAAGCCGTCTGCATTAAATATGCAATATACAAAGGCAATTACAATAATTCCCACCATAGCAGGCACGACGAGCAGGTTTACCTTTACCATTCTATCAAAGCCCATCCAACTAATTAGCACCGCAATAATTGCTGTAAACACACTAGCATAACGGTAAAAATCTTGCGAAAGTACTATATCAAATAACGAGCCAGCGCCCGCAAGCATCGCCGAAAGCAATATAATATTACTGAAAATGAAGATAATTTCGCCTACAATTCCTAGTTTGCCAAACATTTTAGCATTTAGTTGTTGCACGGACTCAATACCATTGCGTTTGCCGAATTCCAAAAAGTAGTAACCCAAAACAAAGAGCAAAACGCCCGCCAAAATTATCAAAGGAAAACACACCCAACCAAACTGAGCGAAGTAAAACCAAACTTCCTTACCACTAGCAAACCCAGCCCCAACTATTGAGCCAAACATTACGGCACCCACCATTAAACATTGCGAAAACTTAAATTTTTGCATATTTCACCCCGTTAGAGCAACTGTAAATAATTTATTGCACGATTCACCCGCTCCTTGTCCGTAGCAAAGTATATGCACGCCTGTTCCAAAACTTGTGCATTTTCGCAAAAATACAGGCACGCGACCAAGTTTTCATCAACCTGCAAATCAATGTTTTCTACCCAGTCAAACTTAAATAATTTTGAGTTTATTGCATTAAAATTGACCGTAATACTATTAATTTCAGCAAAACTTACCGCACTGCATAACCCCCTTTTTATAACCAAATTATTCTCTATTTTTTTAGGAATAGTGAGTTTAAAACTGCGATACTTAAAATTCGCGGTCAAATCTATTGATTTTAAATGATTATTAAGTAGTGCATATTTTGTTAAATAAAACTTTTGATTTTTGTTTAGGCGAACGGTAAGTAGCATTTTTGAATATAGTGCTATGGCCTGTTTTTTACGGCATTGTGCTAGCACTCGCGCAAGTTCTTCCGTCAAGGTATTATTTTTTAAACAAAAGCACCATTCAATATCATCAGCCAAAGTCAACGAATGCACAAAATTTTCACAAAAATAACCCGAATTTATTGCAGAAAATATATTTTTTAACTTATCTTCGCTTATTGTAGTCGGAATTTGCGTAACAAGTTTTAAAGGCGGCAAAACTAAATTTCGGTTAAAAATATCATAATAAATATTTAAAATCGGGTTTTCTATATCTACCCAACGTGCCTGACCGATATAATACAAGGCTTCTTGTGTATTTCCTAAATTGTAATAGCAAATTGCAGTAAAAAGCAGATATTTTATATTAAAAACGTCATTTTTTAGTATTTTTTCGTAATTTTTTACTGATTTTTCGTATTTTCCTATTGATGCATAAAGTGACGCTAGCACTTCTAACTGGTTATCATTTAACTCACATTCGTCTAACTGCTCTAAATTTATTTCTAAATTACCATAATCTTTTTCAGCAAGGCATAAGGAACATAACACCAGCAATGCGGAAACATTATCATTTTCAAACCTTAATATTTTCAAAAGTATATCGCGCGCCTTTGAATATTCGCCTTTTAAAACCAGAATATCGGCAGTTATGACTTTTGCTTCTATTTCGCCCGAATTAAATCGCGGTTTTAAGATTTCAAGTGCCTCATCATATTCCCCTAATTTCACAAGGTTTTTTGCTACTGCTACTTCGGAAAATTTGGGTGATTTTATAGTTAAATTTTGCCTAATTATATGTGTCCACTCTAAAATGGCGCCCGAAAAATCTTCCACCCCACCCGTACTTAAAGCACAATCAAAATATTCTAAAGCCAACTCTTCTCTATTCATTTTAACTAAATTTCTGCCTACACCAAAATAAGCACTTGCTCTAGTTTGTGGTACTTTTACCGCCCTAAAAAAGTACTCACAACTCAAAATATACTGCCCCATTTCAAAATAAATTTGTCCTATTAAAATATTGATTGCTTCTTTGTCAATACGCGTCTTGGACTGTCTAAGAGCATTCCTTGCCGAATCTAACGCTCCCAAATAATCATGTTCGGCTAAACGTGTGTCTAACGTTTTTAAATAATAATCAAGACTGGGTTTAAACTTTAATATTTTCTGCATATTGCTACTTTATGTTCTAACGTAAAAATTAATGATTAAAAATAGATTTTTTACTTTAAAATCAGTTTTAAATTAATATCAAAATGTAATTAATTTATTTTATAAAAAGGACAAAAAATTTTTTAAGTTACAAAAAAGTATTTAATATACTTTTTAAAATAAAACTATTTATAAAAACTTAAAATTAGAATATAAAAAAGGGAAAAAATTAATTAAAAATTAATAAAAAATGTTTTATTAATTTATTAGGTAAAATACCAAAAATTTGTCAAAAAATAAAAAAATTGACGATTTTTTGCGATTTTTCGTCAATTTTTAAGGTATTATGCAGGTATTATGCATTTTTTATTCGCTAGCAACTTGTTTTTCTAGTTTATATAAATCGCTATATTGTGGGCAAGTTTCCATTAGTTCGTCATGTTTTCCTTGTGCTATAATTTTATGATTATCAAGTACTATTATTTCATCACAATCAACAATAGTACTTAGTCTGTGTGCCACAATGATAAAAGTACATTTGTCCTTCATTTGAGCAATAACTTTCTTGACATCTTCTTGGTTTTTATTATCTAGTGCACTTGTCGCTTCGTCTAATAAAATCAATTTACTGTCCTTCAAGAAAGCACGTGCAAGGGCGAGACGTTGACGCTGTCCACCACTTAACACAATTCCGCCTTCACCTACCATAATATCTAAGCCCTCGGGCTTGCTCATTATAAAATCGTAAATTTGTGCTTTTTGCAATGCCGTCTTTAATTCTTCTTCGGTAGCATCAGGTTTCGCGTACAGTAAGTTTTCTCTAATAGTTGTATTAAAAATATACGGGGTCTGCGGTACTAAACAAACGTTTGTACGCAAGGCTTCTTCCGTGAGTTCTCTATTATCAATATCATCTAGCAAAATTTGCCCGCTCTCGCAATCGTTTAACCTATTAATCAGACTCAAAATCGTACTTTTGCCTTCGCCAGATTTACCCACAATTCCTAAACTTTTGCCCGCAGGCACTTCAAACGATATGTTATCTAAAACAATTTCATCTTCATATTTAAAGGAAACTTTCTTAAACCTAATTTCGCCCGAATAATGCTTTAACTCTGATTTACCAAACTTTTCTTGCGGATATTTGTCTTCGCTAAATAATTCATTCATACGTTCACAGGAAATTTTTATTCCTTGCAAAAATTCAGCAATATTTGTTATAGACCTGCTTAAATTTGCGGGCGAATTCCTATACATAAGCATAATTGATATTGCACCTAGACTCAATTCACCTAAGTAGATAAAATAAATACCTAACAATAACATACCAAACAATAAAATCTCTCTTGTTACGACACGAGAAACACTATAAGTAGAACGTGTAATAGAACCATAATAATGATGATTATACCTAAATTTTGATAATTGATTATTTTTCTCTTCTATATTTGGCTTTAAATTTAAACCTTTTATATCGTCATTACCGCGTACAAATTCGGTTACATAGCCCGTATGAATATCGTTTAAAATCTTGCCTCGCCTCATTATAGGCTTATTTGCTTTCAAATAAAATTTTAATAGAATAAAATCTACTACAACGATACCCGTCATAACTAAACCTAAATAAACATTCATTACGTAAAAATAAATTAAAAAAGTACAGTTAGTCATCAACATATCAAAACTATCCCATAGTCCTGATAAATTATTAGACAACATTGTGGGTTCGCTAGTTACACGTGTAACCACTTCACCTGTAGATAATTTTCTATAGCCACCACTAGTAGTATTTACTACACGTACAGCCATATCTTTACGCATTTGTTCCACTGATTTCGCTTTTATATAAATCCAAATCAATGATGTAAAATAAGATATAATATAATTAGCAATTAACAATACCGCAAGACTCGTAATTGATATAATTGCATATCTCCATTGTGATTCTATTACTTGGTCTGTCGCATTTTGAGTGAAATAAGCAACAAAGTATGAGCCTACAAGCATAGCAATAGTAAGCAAAACGATTATTAAAAACAATCCGATATAAGGTTTATAGTAACTCAAAAACCTCTTTATATAACCTGGTTCGCCCTTTTTCGGCTTAGGAATGGACTGCGTAACTTTGCTATAAGTTACGCCATATTTTTTCAAATATTTTTCGTCTTTTTCGGCTAATCTTTTTGCTTTTCTTTCTTCTTTCGTATCTCGCATTAAATACCCCCTTCACTTTTTAATATAAAAAATTTGCTTGTATTACGGCAAATTTTCATCATTGTTTATATTTTTTGCAACAAAACTGCAAAATTTAGCCACTAAGTCACAAAAATTTGCGACATACTTGCAGATTTTGGTTTTTATTAAAATTCATTTTAAATACAATTATTTTAATAAATTAGTATAAAATTAACAAAATTATGTATGTAATAAAAGTAAATTATCAAGAAATAACCTAAAATATTTAAAAAATATCTAGGGTTATTCACCTTTTACTAACACTTAAAAAATGCTTTTTTAATATTAAATTTAAAATACATTATTTTACATCTTCAGGTAGATAAATAATTCTGTGACAGTTTTCACACTCTAAAAAGTGGTTTTTCTTTAATAAATCGTATCTAGCGTTTGGCAAATTCATAGCACAACCACCGCAAGATTGATTTACCAAAGGCACTAAAATCGGGAATTTGTGGTCATCACGCATTTGCAAGTATTTATTCATAATTTTAGGGTCAATTCGCTTCTTTAATTCTTCTAGTTCGGCTAAAATCTTTTGTTTTTCTTCAGTTTTACTTGTAGAAAATTGCTTATATTTATTAAAACTTGCCTTGTATTTATCCTTGCACTCTACACCAAATGCCTTAGTTTTTTCAAATTCTTTAACAGTTTGGGTAATTTTATTAGAAAGTGCCTTAATTTCTTTACCAAAACCGAGTAGCCCGCCTATTTCTTTCTTAATTTGCACTTCGGCATCTCTTAATTCGGCTTCTTCTTTGTCTGAAAAATCAGTATCTTTTACCTTTTGCAACTTTTTGCTTTCCTTTTCAAAAGTTTGCTTAACTTTTTCAAACTCGGCAACTAATTGTACGGCATTATTCTCCAAAGCCACTAACTTTGATTGCACTTGTTTAACTTGCTCAACCAACTTATTTACTTCAGTTTTTTGCTGACTGTTTTCCAAATCTCTGTCAATTTTTACTAGCATTGAATCTTTCTTTTGGTACTCTAAAATATCTTTTAACATTTTCATTCTCCTTAACTAAATTGATTTTAAATTTTCACATTCTTGCAAAATTTCCTTGATTTTTTGCGTTTTTTTATCAAAATTTGGGGTATTATGCAACTTTTTTGTGTATTTTGTATTAATTCCATTTAAAAATTCTTTAAACTCTTGCCTTGAATATTCTTGCTCCAACGCTCCAAAAAACATTTGTTTTTGAGTTAAAACCTGCTGTCCAGGTCTTGCCTTGATTAACCTATAAAGTTTTTTATCTTTAAATATATAGTCGCTGTAAATTGAATAATTAAACTTATTCAAAAATTGCCTTAACTTATACTCGTCTCGCATAGGTTGTAATATAAGTAGCGGGCGATTTTCGTTAGCGGTGAAATAATTATTCAAAATTGAAATAATTTCTAGTCCGCCCATACCCGCAATCAATACTTCATCAGGGCAACTTTCGTTTGGCAAACCATTCACGCAAGCAAATTCGCTACTCCCCGTCAAACCATGTTCCTTTAATAACTCAATTGCTTTATCTAAACATTTTTGGCTAATATCAGTGGCCAAAATTCGTTTTGCCTTGTGATTTTGCAAAACTTTTAACGAAATAATACCGTGGTCGCAACCTACGTCAGCTAAACACTCGCAAGGTTCTATTTCGTCTAAAATTATTTGCAATCTTTTAGTCATCCATAAAGTCCTTTAAACGTTTACTACGGCTAGGGTTACGCAATTTTTTAAGCGCTTTTGCTTCAATCTGCCTAATACGTTCACGGGTTACGTTAAATTCTTTACCTACTTCCTCCAAAGTACGTGGGTGTGCATCATCTAGACCATAACGCAGACGAATTACCTTTTGCTCCCTAGGAGTAAGCGTCTCAATAACTGCCAAAAGTTGTTCTTTTAGCATCATTTGAATAACATTTTCGGAAGGTGATTTAGCATTTTCGTCTTCCACAAAGTCGTAAAACTCACTGTCGCCCTCTTCACCTGTAGGAGTTTCAAGGCTGGTCGGTTCTAATGCAATTTTACGAATTTCGCCGATTTTTTCTTCACTCATACCCATTGCTTCGGCAATTTCAGATTCAGTAGGTTCTCTGCCTAACTTTTGCCATAACATTCGGGTAACTCTACCTAGTTTATTAATTGTTTCCACCATATGCACAGGGATACGAATTGTACGTGCCTGGTCGGCAATGGCACGACTGATGGCTTGTCTAATCCACCATGTACCATACGTACTAAAATGGAAGCCCCTACGGTAATCAAAACGTTCCACCGCCTTAATCAAACCCATATTGCCTTCTTGAATCAAATCGGAAAAGGACATACTGGTTTTGCCTAAGTAACGTTTTGCAATACTTACTACAAGACGCAAGTTGGACTCAATTAACTTTTGCTTAGCCGTTTCGTCCCCCGCCATCATACGTTTACCCAGTTCAATTTCTTCTTCTGGTGTCAGCAAATCTACTTTGCCGATGTCCTTAAAGTACATTTTTACAGGGTCGTTTATGTTAGCTTGATTCATCATATGCTCTACGCTAATCATTTCATCGTCATCGTCTTTATGAATCTCCACTCCTTCTTGCTTTAAGTAGTTCATTGCGAGTTCTATTTCTTCCGCGCTAGCTTCTACCTTCATAAGACGGTTGTAAATATCGTCTTCGGTTAAATAACCGCGTTTGCTAGCAATTAGCGCTAATTTCTCGCATTCTTTTTTGATTTCTTCTCTCAATTCAATCTGTTCTTCCAAAATTTTATCTCCTTATCTATTCTTTTTATTTTTTAAATTTAAATTTGTCGTGTATTTTGCGTTAAGACTGTCAATTTGTTTCTTGATTTCGTTTAATTGTTTGGTTAAATCTATGTATTTTCGCATTGCGTTGTCGCGCGTTTCCGTATCAGTTGCAGATGAACACAACAACTGCGCTTGCTCGCTCTCTTGCCTAATTTTTCGCTCCTTATTTTTAAGCAAATAAGACTCAAAAGTAATTTCGGGGAAAGCATCGGGCAAAAACTCATAGTTAACCGCTTCTTTGAGTAGCGGAGTAGAATTGTCCACTTCCATATAACTAAACAAACCGCTAATACTAGGGCGAGCGCCATTACTTATGGTATTTTGAATGTAATTAAACGCATCACCTAGCCCCGCATCACCAAACTGCAAATCCTTTATTTGCTCGTCAAACTTCCGCGTGTAGTCCTTATTATATAAAAGGCTAGCGATAATGAACAAATCAGCCACCGCATAAGCGTCCTTTTTAACTTCGGGTTTAGTTTCCGTAGTTTGAGTGTCGGTAGTGGTTTGCTGTTCCTCCCGCTCCCAAAAAGGCACTTCGGTATCGGGTAAACTCGCTAAATCAATACGTAAAACGTCAATCGGCGTACTAGTGTATTTATGTACAAGTTGCAAGTAAACATCTTGCTCGCTTTGTTCTTCTAGCGCCTTTATAACAATCAAGGCTTCGTGAATAAATTTTGCCTTTTGCGTCAAGTCGTTTAAGTCATAATTTTCCAGTAAAACCTTGATTTTATACTCAATGCCGTCAATCGCGCTGTTTAAAATTTCACGCATAGCATCACTGCCGTTTGCCTTTAAAAACTCGTCGGGGTCTTGTCCATTTGGCAGAGATGCAACTTTCACATTTAGTGCCCCCGCGCGTAGAACATCAATACTCCGCAAAGTCGCCTTCCGCCCTGCTCCATCGCCGTCAAGTAACAGAATGATATTTTCGGTAAATTGCTTTAACTTCCGCGTATGCATAGGTGTAATGGCTGTCCCTAGACATGCAACCGTATTTGTAAAGCCGAACCTGTGCATCGTGATTACGTCAATCTGCCCTTCCACAATTATAATGTTTTCAAAGCCATTAAAATCTCGGTTTTCCTTGCGTGCGATATCTCGCTCTTTCTTTAAAAGATTGATTGCGAACACTACTTCCGATTTATTAAACACTGGAGACGCGGACGTGTTTTTGTATTTTGCCAAATCTTTGTCTTCTAAAAGTCTTGCCGAAAAGCCTATCACTTCGCCTTCCTTATTTATTATAGGAAAGGTCAATCGCTTGCCAAATGAATCAAAAATTCGTCCGCTTGTCTCGCTCAGCAAACCTGCTTTCTTCAAAATTTCGTTGCTATAACCCTTACTGTTAAGGTATCTAATGGAACTCTCAAAATCTAGACTGCACCCTAGCCCAAATTTTCGCACAAACTCGGGCGGAATACCACGTTTTTGTATGTAGGAATTCGCAAGTTTTGCCTGCGGGTGATTAGAATATAGGTTTTTGTAGTAGTACAGTCCCGCATCTTTTAAGGCGGATAGAATTAAATCGCGTTCCTTTTTCTTGCGCGTAATTTCGTTTTGGTCCACGTCTTTCAACTCAGGCAAAGGCATATTTGCGATGTTTGCCAGCCTTTCCACCGAATCAATAAACCCCAAATTTTCGTACTTGCTCACAAATTTAATAACGTCACCACTTTCCTTGCAACCAAAACAATGGTAACTCTGCGTATCGGGATAAACAAAGAATGACGGAGTTTTTTCGTGATGAAATGGACAACAGCCCGAAAACTCTCTGCCATTCTTTTTCAAAGGAACATAGCGAGAAATAACGTCAACAATATCGCAACGATTTTTTAGTTCGTCTAACCACTCAGGGCTAAATAATTTCGCCAAACATTCCACCTCCTTTGTAAAAGAAAAATAAGCGCACTCACAGTTTGCGCTTTGAGTACTTGATAATTATATTAAATTTTATACCTCTTATTAGTTATATACGCAAACCACCCCCTAAAACCCTTTTTTTATTTTTAAATTTTTTAAAAATTTTTATTTTTATCACTTTTTATTATTTAAATTAGATTAAATTGATAAAATTTGTAATTTGTGAAAAGAAGTAAAGAAGTTATAAATATAATTTTATAATTAGATATAATATTCTATATAATATATAATAAAATTAAATAATTAAAATAAAAAATACCTAAAATAAATTTGTAAAATAATAAAGTTATCCACATTATATGTGCAAAAGTGGACAACTTACCTACAAATTTTTGTAGTTTAACCGCTAATTTTGTCATTTATGCCACAAAAAGCAAAAGAACTAAACCTAAGGTTTAGTTCTTGTTTATAATAATAAATTTTATTATCTGCTATATTTAATATTTAAAAATAACACAAGATATCATTTACAAAATGTTAATTTTTTGTATTTGAATTATACTTTGATACTACTTCATATAAGTTCGCCCAACTACTTACAAAAGGCAAATCCCACTTTTTATCTCTATTGTAATTAGTTAGCATCAAGTAACAATTAATGCCGTTTTCTCGCATAATTTGGCATTTGTCAATTCTATCGTCAACCATTAAATCAACTTTATATTTTCTGCACTCGTCTATCTTTTGTGAAGTTTGTGAAAAAACAAGTTCTGTATAATTTATTTTATGCTTGTTTAACCATGCAATTGTAGTTTCTTTTGCGTGTTTGTAATGTGGATAAGCACGATAAGTAATCAAGATAAGTTTATGACCGTCCGCTAATAACTTGTCCATGTATTTTTTGCAATTTCGTCTAGGACTCAATATGCTCGCTACTCTTTCCATATTTTCGGCATAAAAATCTTCAAATTCTTTTTTATATAAATCAAACAAATCAATTTTATTTTGGTATTCTATTTTGCAATTTTTCTTTTTTTCAAAAAATTTAATAAATTCATCAAGAATTTTCCCATCAAAATCAGTAACCACATTATCAATATCAAGTCCTATTATCATAAAATTCTCCTAATCACATTTTTGCGTCATTTTCTCTTTAATTTTTGCTAGTTAGTAAGTTTTTTATAAAAGTTATTTTTAATTAATTTGTAAAATTTTTCATTAATTTTGATAAAACTTAATCAGTTTTTGCGGGAGTTTCTCCCTTTTGATGTTCTTTACACAATTCAATAATTGCATCTACGTAACGTTTATTAGCGCCTGGCGTTTGTATTTTTTTAACGTCTTGTATATATTTTGCAAAAAATTCGTCAGTAAACACTCCAGACTTTAATAGATTAGTTAAATCTTCCTTTTTGTTGATAATAAAGCAGTCCGCAAAACTCTTTAAGTACTCCACATTTCGCCATTCCTGAGCTGCTAGTTTATCTGTCACAATCAATACTCTATTTAGGTTAAATATTTCTGTAATAGAATTCCCGCCCGTTTTAGAAACCACACAGTCTGCCCTTTTATACAAATCAAATAATTCTTCTTTGCTTATAAAACCATAGTTTTCAACGTGCATTTTTTGCAATTTGCCCATTGACTTTAATTTGTTGATGTATTTGTCTAATTTTTTGTATTTTTTCTTGTCTTTTCCATTTAATAAAAGAACATCTATATCTAAATCAGATTTTAGCAAAAATTTAACTTGTTTATAAAGTCCCGCAAAAGAGCCCGCACCCGAAAAAATAAGTACGGTTAGGCGTTTATCTTTTGGACGAGGTATTTCCTGTACTTCATATTTGCATATTAAACCTACCACTTTTAGTTGATTTTCTCTAAAGCCGATTTGCAACATTTCTTGCTTCAATTCTTCATTAGGCACAAAAATTAAATCTGCTTCTATCGCGGTTTCTATGTATGGAGTAACTATATAATCAAAAAGCATAGTAACAAAAGGAACATGGAGTTTCCTCTGTCTTTTTAAATCTGATAGCACCGCTGCTGGGAAAAAGTGCGTACAAAAAATACAATCGGGCTTAAATTCTTCTATTGTTTCTAAAACTTTTTTGTGCCTGCCAGTGATAGCCGCTTTTACCCAAAATGTATTGCGTTTTAGATTACGCTTAACCTGTTTAACTTTATACGTTCTATTATAAATAGGCAAAGCAAGTTTCACACTCAAGCGATAGCAATCGTCTATTATAAAATTTCTAAAAGGACTAGAATATTCGTCATCATTGTAAAACTTTATTATTTTAATATTAACGTCATCGCCGTAATACTTTTTTGCACATTCAGCAAAAGTACTGGCTATGTTGTTATGTCCATTTCCTGCGGTTACTGTGTAAATTAAAATATTGTACATTTTTCTTTTCCTTAAATTATTTATTCTCTTTTGTCTCTTTTTGCTGTCCCTGTTTGATTTGTCTCTTAATTTTATATTAAAAATATACTTAATTTTAAGAAAAATGTCAAATAAAATAATTATATATGTATCTTTAAAGGTACTTTGCTTTTGAATGTATTACCTTGCTTTATTTATTCTCTTTGTTTTCTATATTCATTGCAAAATTTAATTAACGCATCAAAAAAATTAAAAAAACACTAAAATTATTAAAAAAATTGTAAAAAAATGTTAAAAAATGCCAAAAATTATAAATTTTTGTCAGTATTATGCATTGCATACTATTATTTTTTGTAACTGTGATTGCGTGGTATCGGAAAATTCAATATAATGTTTAACCTTGTTTAATATTTTGATTACATTTTCAAATTCGTTAAAATAATTTACAAAAAATTGATTCCCATTCTTCTTTAACGTATCATTTTTAAATTTTATGTAGTTCGCATTAAGCACGGCTTTAGAATTAAATTTCTCCAAAGGATTTGAATGATTATGTACATTATTCAAAACTTCGTCCGCTCCAATTAACACTACCGCATAGTTTATAAACATAAAACTTTCTTCCTTCTTCCCCATAAAAACGGCAGGAAAGTTAGATTTTAAAAACCCCGCAAGGCAACTTTTGTCTGTCTCACTTAATATTGAATCTAAATTTATCATTTTTATTTATTCCCTATTTTTTGAACTCTAAGATTTTACTTAGGTTTTATTATCTTACCATATATTTAATTAAAAAAGCAAATATTTTTGTAAACTTTTTTAAATTTTTTAAAATTATTTTAAATTTATACAAAAATAAACAAAAATAGACAACTTTAATGTACATGTCTGCACTCTTTTTGAATTTTCTAGCATAAAAAAATTAACAATTACGTCTCATATCAAGTTATAATATTAAGCATAAAAAACAACAAAAGCAAATAATGTGATGAACCTCAAATTTATATTTGCTGTTTTTTATACGATTTTTTTCACCTTTTTTTATTTGATTTTTAATATGCAAAATCTTATATTACTATCACTAAATTATAAATTAAAAGATATAAATCAATAATACCGCCCTATCCGAGTTGTAATATTAAGCGCAAAACTTACTTGACAAATTTAGCCTAAATCAATATAATAAAAATGCTTTATTTTTTAACTTAATAATTAAAAAAAATCTATAAATAATTAAAAATCTATTAAAAAGAAAAAATTTCCCCTTAGACAAATAAAAATTGAAAAGGAAATTTAAAAATTAAAGCAATAGATAAAAATAGAATTTTAAATAAAGTTAAAAAATATAAATAAAGTTTTACGGAAAGGTGTCAGAGTGGTTGAATGAGCCGGCCTCGAAATTCGGTATGCTGTAAAAGGCATCAAGGGTTCAAATCCCTTCCTTTCCGCCAATTTTCAATTCCCGAAAGGAAGGAACAACTTCGTTGTTTTACGCTTTGCGTAAGATTCGCACCCTACGGGTCCAAGTCCTGTCGGACCCGGACCGCAACAGAGTTGCTCCCAGCTTTGGCTAGAAATAGCACGCCCGTGCTATTCCCTTTACGCGTCGCCCCTTCCTTTCCGCCAGTTCTTTTTTATTTATACTTAACCTTAGGAAGGGATTGTGCCTTTTAGGCACTGTGTGTGCCAGCTCACACACTGAACCCTTGAACTGCAAGGGTGACGCTCAAATACTTTCTCCACGTCCTTGTCTTGTCCTTTTTTTTTCGCTATATACGCTCGCTTTCGCTCCCTACAAATCCCTTCCTTTCCGCCACGAGGAGGCTGATGGACGAAATTGTCTAATTCAGCCTCTTTTTCTTTTAAAATTTTATCATTTTCACAAAAAATGGGAGTTCGTGTCATCGAAGCTCCCATTTTTATTTTCAAAATCATTTTCGTTTGTTTCTTTTTTCTCAAATTTTTCTAAAATCCTTTTTGCATAAAGTTCGTCATTATTTATCGCAAGTTCGTTATCCGCACCTTTACTACCTCGCATAATCACAATAATTTTATCATTGAACAAAAGCACCTTTTTGATAAATCGGTTGAAAAACTCATTGCATTCAAACACGTCGTCATAGTCTTTGCTGGCAAATAGTGATATAAAATTTTTGACATCTTCAAAGTTTAGTGGCTTATCAAACTTGCTTTTTTCTTCGGCAATTTTAAGTTGAATATCTGCCCTGACATTTTCAAGTTTGTAAAGCGTTTCACGAAGGGTGAGCGAAACTATGCCCTGTTCCATATTCTTCACAAGGCTGTTAATTTTGTTGTCAATTTGTCTAAGTTCTTTTTCAAGGCATTTAAGCACGACGTTGTTTGAAATCTCGGAGTTGTATCTGTCCACAACCATATGCGCAATTTCTTCAATTTTGCTTGGTGTTAAAATATATTTTTTAGTCTTGTCAATAATAAGTTGCTCAAGTTCGTGCTTGCGATAATTTCTAAGCAAACACGCCTTGCCCTTGACCTTTTTCGTGTGACACTTGTAGTATTTGTATCTCGTTCCCATATGGCTGGAACCCGCCTCGGCAATCACGCTTTCACCGCAGTATCCGCAGAAGATTTTGCCTGTTAAAAAGTATGGGTCGTATTTATCCTTTTTGTAGTTCCTGCGGAAGTGCTCCATCATACCATTCACCACTTGCCACAACTTTTCTTCAACTATCGGCGGAATTACATCAGTAAAAATCTCACCGCCAAACTTTTCTATGCCCATATATCGTTGGTTGTGTAGCATTTTAGAAATCGCATTGCCGTTCCACTTTTTGCCAGTTGTCGTTCTTGAACCTTGTGCGTTTAAGTGGTCTGCAATTTCAATCGCCTTCTCGCCCACCGCGTATTTATTAAACGCCTGTCGAACAAACTCTGCGTGCTCTTCATCAATTTTCCATTTCTTATCTTCAACCTTGTATCCATAGGTGACCTGCCCACCTGTGTAATAGCCTTTTATCAAACTTTCTCGCACACCTCGCTTAACCTTTTGGCTGAGCTCGGCAGAATAATATTCCGCCATACCTTCAAGTACACTTTCCATCAAAATTCCGCTGGCGTCATCCGAAATATTTTCTCTTGCCGACAGCACTCGTACCCCATTCTTTTTAAGTTTCATTTTGTAGTTTGCACTGTCATACCTGTTCCTCGCAAACCTGTCCAGTTGATACACCAGCACATACTCAAAGTCTTTTTTCTTGCTGTCCTCAATCATCTGCAAAAAGGCAGGCCTTCTGTCCGTCGTCCCCGAAAGCGCCCTGTCAATATACTCGTGAACAACCACATAACCATTGCGCTCTGCATACTCGTGACACACTCGAAGTTGCCCCTCGATTGACTGCTCCGTTTGCCTGTCACTAGAATATCTAGCACAAATTACAATTTTCTTCATCTTTTCTCCTATTATTAAATACTTTATTTTTGAGTATCCTTCATCACAAACACATACCACAAACTTTTTCATAAGTCCAGCACAAACCTGAAAGTTTTTTAGTTTATTTTTCTTTTGGCTTTTGATATGAAAACACACTCCTCGGGGTTAATTTCTTTAAATCTCTCTTCTCTCTTAAGCATACCAATAATTTCTCCACCAACTGTGAAACTGCCTCGGCGTAGACCTCTTCGCCAATCTCAATTTGTGGCTCATTTAACACCTTCTTTAAAACTCTATCAATCACAACCGCATTGTTTAAATTTTGTTCATTCATAACTATTCTCCTCATCGCAATTAGAGAGGCAATGAGTTAAATAATTTTTGATTTAAAATTCTATTTTTGTTTATTTAAAGAATGCTCTCCAAAAACTATTACCTGCTAAACTTTTTGGATTAATGAAAAGCCGACTTGGTTTAAACGAATTCTATAAATTTAAAATTTCTAACCACTAACAACCTTCTAAAAGCGAAAGTGGGTTTCCCACTTCTCGGCTAAACATAGGTGGAGCAAAGTGCGTCAGTATAGTTAGGTGGTGCGTCAAAATATGCACTTATTTTCTTGACTTTTTGGCGTATTACCAGCACTTTGAGCCACCTCTTTTCCTGCTTCAATAATTTTAACAATCAATTTGCCTATTTTCTCCAATTCCCAACCAAAATCAACAGCCACTTGATTACTTTTCACTATGCCCGTTACTCGCCCAATTTTCTTAAAACAGCCCTGTCCTTTACACTTTCTCCGTTACTCTTCTATCTCGCCAAACACCGCCCATTTTCGCCGTCACCACCTATTTTTTTGTTAAATTTAAATAGATATAATTATTAGGACTTTTGCTTATAATGAAGATTATAAAGATAGAGATATTAAATCTGCTTTAACACACTTTTCCAACTCTCCTATCAATTTTATATTAAGCACAAATCTAAACCTTTTTCTTGTTTTTTGCCATACTAATTACTTGCCCCCATTTCCACTAAACATCTTTATTTTATTTACCCTCTCTCTACTCGTCAACTATTATTCTAACCATCAAGCCTAGTCCCCTTATAATCACTTCGACAAAACAAAACTGCCCGTTTCGTTATTAAAATGAATGAAGGCAAAAATAATAAATTTTTTAACTCAAATAAAAAAATGCCCCTCTATATAAGGCACTCTTGTTGCATAAAAATTCCCCAATTCCAAGCAAATTCAACCCTCTTTTAACTCTTTCGCCACCATTGTTCAACATAGTTCCCAACTCCCAAAACCCAGCAATCCCTTATTTTATAAGCCTTTTCATCGTCCCTATAAAATTATTTCAACTTTTTATTTCCGTCACCCCTCTTTCCCGCATTTTGTTGCACAAAAAAAGGCCACACCTCGCAGTGTGACCATATCTCTTTTCCCCTTTTCTTTTATCTCAAAAAGAGAGGCAATGACTATTTTTTATTAAATTAAAGAATCTTTGTGAAATGACTTGCAAATCTTTTTTATAAGAGTTAAAACACAAACATCTCTTGGAGGGCTTATGAAAAATAAAACTCTTATAGAATTTATTGAAGAAAAATATTACGAACAAAAAATGTCAGCTGAATATGAACTTCAACTGACAAAAATTATAGAACTTGAAAACAAATTCACCAAAGACTTTTCAAAGGACAAATGGCGTGAATACTTTAATCTCGACCTAGCAGTAGGTAAACTGCATTCTATTGAAATTGAGCAAATAATTATTTTTTGTTATAAAATTTATAATCAATTATTTAGAACAGATAAATATAATTAAGTTAATTTACTAGTCAAAATTATAATATCTTTTAATAGTTTTTAAATCAACTATTAGTCCTTTATTTTTTAATAAATCAATTCTATTGTCATATAATCTCTTAATTGCAGCTGCTTTTTCTGAATCAACAGCATGATGCAACAATCTATGACAATGCGGACATAAGCAAACATAGTTTTCGATTACTTCTATTGAATTAACGAACTCATTACTAAACTCTCTAGGAATAAAATGATGGACTTCTAAATATGGTCTATTTTCCGATTTATCTGTAAAATATCTACAACTTTCGATATCAACTCCATCCAATTCACACCTATAATTACATCTCTTTTTTGCCATATCTTTTAATACAGAGCTAACAGCTTCCAATTCAGTTTTTGTCTTGGTCGTAGTATTATCAATTTTACCAATATTTTCAACTTCCTGCACACTTTTTCTTTGTCTAGGAAAATAGTCTTTTAATATATCTTCTTCGATCTTTCCAATTAAGCAAAAATATATTTGTTCGTAAATATCTTTATTGTCTACGATAAATTTAATAATTTTTTTAAAATCTACTTCTTGACTATAACTATTTACAACTTCTAATATTTTTTGATAAATATCAATATAGTCTGAACTTTCATCTATAAATGTTTCCAATTTCATAGTTAAATAAACAATTTCAACATCTTCCATAAACATATTGTAATCATAATTCCCTTGTGGTCTGTATTTAGAAGATAATGCATCTTTATACTGACCACTTGTCAAATTACTTCTTACATAATCAGCAATATTAGATAATCCTTTATAATTAAATTCGTTTCTAATTAAATTTAAAAACTTAATATCATGATAAAAAGAAAACATCCAAAACAACTTATAATCAAATATA
>CALWTE010000024.1 GCA_944384375.1 uncultured Clostridia bacterium
TTTATCTGCCTGCCTTGTTGCTGCTGCTATTTTTGCATTAGCCTTTGCACTAATTAGAAATTCAAAGTCTAAATTTAAAAACTCAGTTATACTTCAAGTGGGGGCGGGTGTACTAATTTGTTTTGCCTATATAGTATTTTTAGTCCTAAGTGTAACTATAATATAAAAACATATTGTAAAAATTTATACTTTAGATAGTATGTGGTTTTAAAACTTTGTTGATTTAGTTTTGATATGTAGATATTGTGCTATATCTTAATTAATATAAAGATATTTAATAGTGGGGCAATTTGTTAAATATTTTTAAAATCATTATTATATTTATACTTTTAGTACAAAAAGTAGTTAAGTTATTTATATTTTTATAAAAACTTGCAAATATAAACTAGCATAAAAGTTAACAAACACAAAACAAGACTGACGGCAATAGTTAAAAATTTATATTTAAAAAACTTGCGTATATAAATTAATATAAAGTTAACGAATGCAAAACAAGACCGACGGCAATAGTTAAAGCAAATACAACTATTTTTGTTTCTAATATATATCCTATATATAATATAGATAAATATAAAGATAAATATATAATAAATACAATTTAAATATTAAAATATCAAAACAAAAATATGACAGTTTGGCATATTTTTACCATAGAAAAGGAGAGTCTAGCAAAAGTATAGGCTCTTTTTGTTTGATTTCCTAGAAATCACCTAAATTTGTTTTACATTTTCCACTAAATTTGCTAAACTTAATTTATACAAAAGCCACAAGTTTTAAATTTTATGCTTACATAAATCATTTAACCTTGTGGAAAACTAAAGACAAAAAAAGGGAGCAAAAAGATATGATAAACAAGAATTTTTGCCCTTACCTTAGCCAAATGTGGATAACTCAGGGGGGGGGGGCGCTTAAATAGAAATAACAAATTTGTTGCCACAAATTTGTCCCCAAAAACCCCTAATTTTTGCTCTAAAAACTCACTAAAAAACCAAACAATTTCAAAGGTTAAATTATATAAAAACTCACCAAAAAATATAAAACATTATATAAAAAATTTGATATATTTTCGGCACACAATCAGTGGGCTTTTTCGCATTTATTGCCAAAGATTAAATTAAATTTTAGGCAATGAAGCCGTAATATGTTTAATGAAGAAGTATAAAAACAAAAATTTTTCTTAAACTACATAAAATCATTAGGTTTTTACAATGCTTTTAGTGTATAATGAAAATATGACAGTTTGTCATAAAATTATAAACAACAAAAGGAAGAATAGCCCAAAATAAAAAGAGAAAACGGGGCAAAAGCAAAAGAGAGAAATAGAAACTACACACATCAAGATGTTTTAATTTTTAATTTAAATTTTAAATTAATTAATGAATAAAAAGGAGAGCATTTCAGTTATGCAAAAAATAGAAAATAAGAAGTTATTAATACTATTAATCTCTATTATTTCAGGTTTAGCAATAATAGTTACGACCGTATTAGCCACAGTGTTACCTAGATTAAATTCCTTTACAAGTAGTAATAAAACGGCGGTAACTATAGACGAATTATGGAATAATGGTCAATTTAACAGCGGAAATGTAAGGACACTGATAGAGACCTTATCAGGCACAAGCGGTGGCACAATAGACACGATAAGTAACAATATAGGCTCAGGAGTAATCACTGCAGCCCAAATACGTAATTACACTACAAACAAGTCATCAGGGCAGAGTGTAATAGTAACTTTTGGTGGTTTTGAGTGGATAGTAGTTTATTTATCCAAAGCCCAAAATGACGCAGATGACCCAACAGACGAAGTAGCAGGAGATGTAATCGTCACCCTTTGGCTCTCTGGAGAAGACCCCTTAGATACCAGCACTTTTGGTGACAGTAGCAGTAATTCCGGAACAGACGACCCAGGAGCAAAATATCCAACCAACATGTACGGTACAAGTTACATAAGGGCTAAATTAAACAACGGCGGTATGTATGCAGTAATCCCAGAAAGTGGCAACCCAACTAGCATAACAGGTAACTATGATACAAATGGCTATGAAGCAAATTATAAATTTAAAGATTTTGTAAGTAACGGAACACATGCAGACGGAGTATTAACTCCATATTTAGTAACCCCAGCGAACATCTCCTGGCAAGAGACAGGGCAAGATGCAAGAGAATATGCTGAATGTCCTAACAAGTTAAGTAATGAGAATTGGGGAGCAGAACCAAATGACGGATTTTATCTACAGGGTAGTGATTACTACAACTGGGCAGATAAGGAAGGAAATGACGTATGGAAAGACGACTATCTCTGGTTGCCGAGTATGTCTGAGACGGGCTACAACGACAGTTACCCCGGCATGTGGAGTTTGAATACGAACGAACGTTCGTATAACAGTAGCGGTAGCATTAGCTGTTCTCAGTCCCGTTCCGCCTACAATGCTATTTCGCACTATACGTACCTTCTCTACTCGTCCGGGGCTGACTACCACAGCACCTCTGATGTGAGAAATTCCAACGACGTCCGTCCCGCGCTTCACTTAAATCTAACAGCGGTAGCAACTGCACCAACAGTAGGCGAATTATGGGACTCTAGTAGCGAGCAATTTAATCTAGATAATGTACAATCATTATTAAATGTACTATCAAATAGTGTCAGCGGTTCTATTGCTACAATCAGCCAAAACATAGACTCAAATGGCGGAGCAATCAATGCTAGCACCATAAGAGCCTACACTACAGGCAAAGCCAACGGCGACACCGTAACCCTAAACCTAGGCGGCTTTAAATGGCAAGTCGTCTACCTATCCAAAGCCCAAAATGATGCAGAAGACCCATCAGATAACGTAGCAGGAGACGTAATTGTTACCCTCTGGCTCTCCGGCGACGAAACACTAGACACCAGTAGGTTTGGTAACAGTAGTTACCGCGGAACAGGCAACCCAAGTAGCGGAGTTCCAACGAACATGTATGGTACAAGTTATATAAGAGCAAAACTTAACAACGGCGGTAACTATATAAATATAACCTCAAACAGTAGTAACCCGACGAGTGTAGACCAAACATATACACCAGTATCAAACTACAAGTTTGCAGACTTTGTACAAGATGGAGTGCTAACACAATACATGGTGACCCCATCCCAAATTTCATGGCAAGAGACCCAGACAGCAAAAGAGTATTTGGGTTCTAATTGGGCTAACATGAGTAATGAAGCATGGTCTGATGAATTATCAAGTGATGGTTTTTATAGAAGTAGTTACAATTACGCAAACAAATACTTTGGTGATTATGGAAACGGAACATGGAAGAATGACTATCTTTGGCTGCCTAGTCTAACGGAGACGGGAGTAATTTCTGGAACTACAGGGATGTGGGACTTAAGTGTGGCTGAGCGAAGCAACGGAACAGGATCTTCCTGGTCCCGTTCCGCGTACCGCAATGATTCGCGCTATACGTACGGTCTCAGCTCGTTCGGGAATAACAACCTTTTCAATTATGTGAGTTACTCCTACGCCGTCCGTCCCGCGCTTCACTTAAATCTAACATCTGTATATGATATTTTACCTAAAAGTACAATAACAGTCAACTACAACTCATCACAAGGTACAGTAACTGGTGCTGGTGAATATATAACAGGTGATACAGCAGCATTAACTGCAACCCCAAACCCTAACTACCGTTTTGTGAGTTGGACAAACAGTGCAGGGGAAATTCTATCAACCAACCCAACCTATACCTTTGAAGTAACAGACGATACAACCATTACCGCAAACTTTGAAGCATGGACTGACTGGCTCACAATCACCGCAGATGCAAGTACAGTTACAGCAAATAAATATTTAAACCAACAATCGTTAATGGCAAACGTAACATTAATGCCACAAAGTGGATATTACATTAGCGAATTTTCATTTGATAATGTAAACTTCTATCCAATAGAATACCGCAGTGCAATACTAGATAGCGACTTTGATTTTGCCTTAAGTGTACAGTACACCGCATCTAATAATTCAAACTATGTAACTCTAACACTTAATACTATATTAATGTCTTATTTTGATACTAACAACACAATCAACCTTTATTTGCATCTAACCACCACACCGTACACTGATTTAACAACAGGTGGTAGTGTAAACGGGGTAGCGGTATCGGTAGCCTTACAAAACGAAAACAGCACAACTTTAGCGGCAGTAGGCGAGGCCCGTATAACAGGTTATTCAACACTAGACGGAATAGACAGTGTACACGTTAGTGCATTAGCATACAAAGGATTTAGTTTTGTAGGCTGGCAAGTAGACGGCGAATTCTTAACCTCCGACGGAAGCACTCTATACACTGCCATCAGCGACATTCCACTATCATTAGTCCAAAACAAACAACTAATCGCCGTGTTTACATCACAAGACAATAGCAATATCAATAACGACACAAACAACAGTTAAAAATAATTCTAAACAACATATTAAAATAGCGATTTAAATAATAGTTAGGAAGCAAAATATTTGCAATATTCACTTTCCAAGGCAATTCAAATATAGACAGCACAATAGATAATATTTAAAATATGATTTATTTAAGTTATATTGATTATTAAAACATATAATATACAAGCAATATTTTAATGAAATCAAGCAATACAAAATTTTAGTGCAAAAATCTAAAAATATATCAAATTATTATTGACACAATTTAATTTTATTGATATAATACAAAACGTTACAAATGATTTTGTAGCGTTTTTCTATACGTTCTCAACGTGTAGCGAAAGAGAATTTTTTATTCTCTAAAAACTTTTACAAAATCCAGTCAAATCTGGTCGTGGGAGAGATTACACAAGGTGTGCGGTAATATATCTCAGCAGGATTTTTCTTTTCTTTATATATTTAAGATTGAACATTCCATCATTCTTTCATAATATAATCTAGAGAAAATCAAGTTAGAGCCACAAGGGTTGGGGGTTCTAGCATTATTCTATAAGGAGGACATTATGCCTACGATAAACCAGTTGGTTAAAAAAGGTCGTACAGCAAAGAAGAAAAAGACAAAGTCTCCGCTTTTGCAATCTTGTCCGCAAAAGCGTGGTGTTTGCTATGCCGTTACGACTACTACACCTAAAAAGCCAAACTCTGCTTTGCGTAAAATTGCAAAGGTTCGTTTGAGTAACGGTAGTGAAAGTACAATGTACATTCCTGGCGAAGGACACAACTTACAAGAGCACTCTGTGGTTTTGGTACGTGGTGGACGTGTTAAGGACTTAATCGGTGTACGTTATCATATTATTCGTGGTGTTTTGGATACAGCAGGTACTGCTAAGCGTAACCAAGCACGTAGTAAGTATGGTACCAAAAAAGGTAAATAATTAATATTATATAGTTTAAAATAACACTAAAAGGAGAATATTATGTCAAGACGTAATGCTGCCCCTGTGCGTAGCGTGTTACCTGACCCAGTATACAACAGCATCGTTGTTAGAAAGTTAATCAACCAAGTTATGCTTGATGGTAAATTGAGTTTGGCTGAACGTTTAGTTTACGATGCAATGAATATTTTGGCAGAAAAGACAAACGAGCCTGCTATGGACGCTCTTACTAAAGCCTTAGAGAATGTAGCACCTATAGTAGAGACACGCCCACGTAAAATAGGTGGGGCAACCTATCAAGTACCTGTAGAAGTACGTCCAGCACGTCGTCAAACGTTGTCTATCCGTTGGGTAGTGCTTTTTGCAAAGAAACGTGGCGAACGTGGTATGGAAAACAGACTTGCAGGTGAATTGTTTGATGCTTACAACGGTACTGGTGGCGCAGTTAAGAAGAAAGACGAAGTCCACCGTATGGCTGAAGCAAACAAGGCTTTTGCTCACTTTAAGTGGGGTAACTAATCAAAAAAGGAGTTTATAGATTATAATGGCAAGAACTACACCATTAGACAAAGTACGTAATATCGGTATTATGGCACACATTGATGCTGGTAAAACAACCACGACAGAGCGTATTTTGTATTTTACTGGTATCACTCACAAAATCGGTGAAGTTCACGAAGGACAGGCCACTATGGACTGGATGGTTCAAGAGCGTGAACGTGGTATTACAATCACCAGTGCGGCTACAACAGCTTACTGGAAAAACCACCAAATCAACATTATTGATACACCAGGCCACGTTGACTTTACAATTGAAGTTGAGCGTAGTCTAAAAGTTTTGGACGGCGCTGTGGCTGTGTTCTGTGCTCGTGGTGGTGTACAACCGCAGAGTGAAACAGTTTGGAAACAAGCAAACAAATA
The DNA here is from genome assembly GCA_944384375.1 of uncultured Clostridia bacterium. Lineage (GTDB taxonomy): Bacteria > Bacillota > Clostridia > Christensenellales > UBA1242 > UBA7867. The sequence continues at coordinate 6,275 of CALWTE010000024.1, forward strand.
CGGAGTTCCTAGAATTGCGTATGTAAATAAAATGGATATGAATGGTGCGGACTTTTTCCGTGTTATTCAAATGATGAAAGACCGCTTGCACGCAAATGCAGTGGCTATTCAATTACCAATCGGTCACGCAGAAGAATTTAAGGGCGTAATTGATTTGGTAACTATGAAGGCTACCATTTATAAAGACGAAGAAGGCAAGGATATGGACGTTATAGACATTCCTGCTGAGTATTTAGAGCAAGCAAAGAAATATCGTGCTGAATTAGTAGAGAAAGTTGCCGAAATGGACGACGCTCTATTAGAAAAATTCTTTGCAGGTGAAGAATTTACCGAAGAAGAACTAAAAGCAGGTATTAGAAAGGGTACAGTTACTTTGCGTATGAACCCTGTGCTTTGTGGTACTAGTTACAAAAACAAAGGTATCCAAAAATTGCTCGATGCAATCGTTGACTATATGCCTAGTCCACTAGACATTCCTGCAATTAAAGGTGTTTTACCAAATGGCGAAGAAGGAGAGCGTCACCCAAGTGATGACGAACCATTTAGTGCGTTGGCATTCAAGGTTGCAACAGACCCTTATGGTAAATTAACTTACTTCCGTGTTTATAGTGGTAAATTAGAGAGTGGTAGTTATGTTTACAACTCTACAAAAGGCAAGAAAGAACGTGTTGCGCGTTTGATTCGTATGCACTCAAATGAGCGTACTGAAATTAACGAAGTTCGCACAGGTGATATCGCTGCTATTGTAGGTTTAAAAGATACCACAACAGGTGATACGCTTTGTGACGAAAATCACCCAATCATTTTGGAAAGTATTAACTTCCCAGACCCTGTTATTAGAATTGCTATTGAGCCAAAAACTAAAGCAGGTCAAGAAAAATTAGTTGCTGCATTGTTAAAATTCTCAGAAGAAGACCCTAGTTTCAAGACTTATACAGACCAAGAAACAGGTCAAACGATTATCGCAGGTATGGGTGAATTACACCTAGACATTTATTGCGACCGTTTGAAACGTGAATTTAACATTGACGCAAACATCGGTAAGCCACAAGTTGCTTATCGTGAAACCATTAAGTCTAGCGTACGTCAACAAGGTAAGTACGTTCGTCAATCAGGTGGTAAAGGTCAATATGGTGATGTTATCATTGAAATGGAACCTTTACCAGCAGGTTCTGGTTACGAATTCGTAAACAAGATTGTCGGTGGTGCTATTCCTAAAGAATACATTCAACCGATTAATGACGGTATTAATGAAGCAAGACAAAATGGTGTGCTTGCAGGCTATGAAATGGTTGACTTCCGTGTAACGCTTGTTGACGGTAGTTACCACGAGGTAGACTCAAGCGAAATGGCGTTTAAGATTGCAGGTAGTATGGCTTTCAAGGAAGCCGCTAAAAACGCAAATCCTGTACTCTTAGAGCCTATTATGAAAGTGCAAGTCATCGTTCCAGAAGAATATTTGGGCGATGTTATGGGAGATATTAACCGCCGTAGAGGTCAATTACGTGAAATGGAGAGCGAAGACGGTCAGCAGACTATCAACGCACTCGTTCCTTTGGCCGAAATGTTCGGTTATGCTACCGACTTGCGTAGCATTACTCAAGGTCGTGGCATCTTTACTATGGACTTGGAATGCTATTCCGAAGTTCCTAAGTATGTTGCCGACAAGATTATTGGGCAGAGAAATGCAGGTAACAATTAATTAAAAATTTTTAAGGAGAATTAAAAAGATTATGGCAAAAGCTAAATTTGAAAGAACTAAACCCCACTTTAACTTGGGTACAATTGGTCACGTTGACCACGGTAAAACAACTTTAACCGCTGCTATTACTACTGTTTTAGCAAAGAAAGGTATGGCAGAAGCACGCGACTATGCTGCTATTGACAACACAAAAGAAGAAAGAGAACGTGGTATTACTATCAACACTACACACGTTGAATACCAAACTGACAAACGTCACTACGCTCACGTTGACTGTCCAGGCCACGCAGACTACGTAAAGAACATGATTACTGGTGCTGCTCAAATGGACGGCGCAATCTTAGTAGTTGCTGCTAACGCAGGTGTTATGCCTCAAACTCGTGAACACATTTTGCTTGCTCGTCAGGTAGGTGTGCCTGCAATTGTTGTATTTGTAAATAAAGTTGACTTAATACCAGCAGCAGACCGTAAGGACATTTTGGAACTTGTTGAAATGGAAATCCGTGACTTGTTAAATGAATACAGCTTCCCAGGCGACGATACTCCTATCATTTTTGGTAGTGCTAAGGCTGCTTTGGACGCTGCTAACGCAGGTAACGTTGACGGCGAAGAATGTAAGTGCATTTTTGAACTTATGGACGCTTGTGACAACTACTTTAAGGACCCTGTTCGTGATGTTGACAAACCATTCTTGATGCCAGTTGAAGACGTATTTACAATTACTGGTCGTGGTACTGTTGCTACAGGTCGTGTTGAACGTGGTGTTGCTAAAGTTGGTGACACTATTGAAATCGTTGGTATGGGTCCTACAAAAACTACAGTTATTACTGGTATTGAAATGTTTAAGAAGACTCTTGACCAAGCTCAAGCAGGTGACAACGCAGGTATGTTATTACGTGGTATTGAACGTAAAGACATTCAACGTGGTCAAGTTTTGGCTGCTCCTAAGACAATTACTCCACACACAAAGTTTAAAGCTAGCGTATATGTATTGAAGAAAGAAGAAGGTGGCCGTTCTACTCCATTCGTATCTGGTTACCGTCCACAATTCTACTTCCGTACAACAGACGTTACAGGTACAATTAAACTCGCTGACGGCGTTGAAATGGTTATGCCAGGTGACAACGTTGAAATGGAAGTTGAATTAATTACTCCTATCGCTATTGAAGCAGGTCTTCGTTTCGCTATTCGTGAAGGTGGACGTACTGTAGGTAGTGGTGTTGTATCTGAAATTGAAGGTTAATATACCTTAAAAAAAGAAGAGTAAATGCTCTTCTTTTTACTTTTTATGAAAAAAATTAAAAAATTTTAAAAAAACACTTAAAATCGTTAGGTTTTTTTGAAAGATTATAGTAAAATAAAAAGTATAAAATAAGAAAAATGTAGAAAAATAAAAGCGGAGGTTTGTATGGCTGAAAATTTCAATGGCGATTTTTCAAATTTAAATAATGAACAAAATACAAATACACAAAATAACCCTTTTGGGAATTCTAATGTAAATACCGCTCAGCCACAGCAATCGGTAAATTCTGCAAACTCAGGGGCTTTTGGTAGTAACTCAGCCAATACCGCCACCCCCCAAAATGTTCCGCAGAATCAAGGTCAGCCTACAAATCAGGCAGGGAAAGGCCCTCTAACAGAAGAGGAAAAGGCTTATCTACGTGAAATTAGTGAAGAAAATTATTTAATTAAAAAGAATTCTAAACGTTATAAACGCTCGTCTTTGACTGAAAATGCAAGATATTTATCTAAAGTACGTAGATTATATTCTTCAAAAATTAGTCATAGATACTTTTTCTTCCCTATAATTAAAGTTACAAATTTAAGAAATAGGGCAGGGGGAGACGGTAAAGGCGGTGCTGCTTTATTTAGTGCTGCAGCTCGTAGAACCAAACGTCTTGTGATTTCATTGGTTTTAGTGTTTGCGATTCTTGCCGTAACTGCAGTTGGTACGCTAGTTCCTTTAATGGTTATTAATTCAGACCCGCAAAATACTTTCAACAGAGATGGTTTTACTATTGTAAATGCAGCCGAAGTTGAGGGTAGCATAGATGACTATGTAATGGGAGATATGCTAGATTTACCTGTTTTGATTAGAAATAATACTAACGTTCCTGTAGAAGTTCGCTTCCATATTGAATTAGTTGCCGAAGCTGGTAGTGATTTAGCAGAGGCAATTGAGGATGGTATTTTGTCTTTAGACGATTTAGAAGTAATTTATAATTATGATAGTTTATATTGGGAACAAAGAAGTGATGGCAACTTGTACTATAAAAGCACTTTGGAAAATAGCGCAACTGAAAATGTTGAATTGATAAAAGGTTTTGCTATAGATTTAGTGGATGGTGCTTCTAGTACAGCAAACGAATGGGAAGGATATTCTTTAAGACTTAACTTCATTGTTGAGTATGGAGAACAATAACATTTTTATAAGACTCTAATCATATATTATATATATTAGAGTTTTATTTTTAAAAGGGGAGTAAATGACACAAAAAAAGAATATTTTGTCTGTTGTTAGTATAAGTTTTGTGGCTTTAATATGTGTACTTTGTTGTGTCTTTTTTGTCGGCTGTAGTATTGATGCTCCTAATGTTTCCGTTAGTGGTAGCATAGTTTCATGGGATAATGTGCGTAATGCTTCGTCATATGAAGTGGATATTAACGGCGAAATTATAGAGATAGAAGAAACTTCTTTCAATGTTATTCCTTTTATTCAAAGTGTTAATACTACAAAAGAAGTTCGCGTGCGTGCTATAACTACTAATAGATTTTTAGGCAATTCAAATTTTTCTGAACCTGTAGAAATCAGTACAGGTAGCACCAAGTTAAACACACCTACTAACTTTACCGTTACAGCATCAGAAACCAGTTGTTTGTTAAATTGGGATAGAGTGCCAAATGCCGACAGTTATTGTGTTAGAACAATAAATACTAGCACTTACGAAGAACAGTATTTTTATACAAGTTCTAATACTATAAATTTATTTAACAGACTAGATTCTTCTGGCGAATTCTCGGTTGCTGTATTTGCTTATTCAAATGCAGAATTATCTACTTACGCACCTTCAGATTATAGCGAAAGCGCAACTTTTGTAATGAATGTTACATTAGATACTCCTACTAATTTGAATTTGATTTATAGTAATGGGAATTTGATTGCGACATGGAATAGTGTTGATAATGCTGCTACTTATAGTATAAGTATTCTTGATGGTAATACTTATTCAGTAAATGCTGATACTAGCACGGAATTACAAAGATTTAATTTATCCAATGCAGGCATTTCATTAAACAATGGTGAGTCACTATTTATTAGTGTAAGTGCTTGTGGTAGAGCGAATAGTGGTTACACGCAATCCCCATATTCTGATATGGTTGCATATTTTGGTAATGGTAGTCAAAGCGATTATGCAAACGTCAAATACAATTTCCAAGAAGGCGAAATTGACTTAGTTGCGAATAGTTATACCGAATTAGAAGAAATTGTGCATTTTGGACTTTTTTATCGCATAACAAATATGAGGTTGTTTATCAATTATAATACAACAAATGCAAATAGCGACTATGATAGGGCAATACATAATTATGACGAAATTATGTATGTTTACTACTCAGAGTCAATGACTAAAACAAATGGTTACTATGAATATAATATTCAATTTTATCACACAAATTATCCAGACAAAACAGCTGATTTAGGTGAAAATATTAGTATTCAAAGCACAGACGTACAGCCTACTAGTTACACAGACACTCCGCGAGCAGATGATTATGACGACTTTGCTATAAATGACAAAACTCAAACTATGATGGTTTATAATTCCGACCAATTATATTATGCAGTTGAATATGGTAACAAGCCAGTTTTCCCTGTAGGTAATAGTCCTGCTGAAACTGTTTATGAAACTGCAAAAGACATATTGCGTGAGATTGTTTCAGATGATATGACAGATTATGAAAAGGCTTTAGCAATTTTTGACTGGCTATGCTACACTGTTCACTATGATTACGATTTGGTTGAACTAGGTGATATACTTAATCAGAGCGAGAAACCGTGGGAAATACATGACTATCGTGGCTTCTATATAGAAGGCGTATTCTATGATGGCGGGCAAGCGGTTTGCGATGGCATTGCTAAGACCTATGTACTGCTTTGCGGTATAGAAGGTATTGAGTGCTACAAAGTTGCAGGTTACGGTGGTCTTGCTAGTGGGTATGATAATAGCGAACCTGTTTCTAATCATGCATGGAATAAAATAAAACTTGATTTAGACAATGATGGTACAGGCGAATGGTACACCGTTGACGCTACGTGGAATGATTATAGTGAAGCTTCATTAGTTAATGGAGTAACTACTTACGTAGAGTATCTTAGCCATTCATTCTTCCTGCACTCTGATGAGTGGTTAGAAGTAAATGAAAACAGGCAAATTCACGTAGAACTAAGCGCTCCTTATGACTATGATGCAAATACTGCTTTTGATTATTATACTTACACAAAATATGATGGTGTAAATGATTTACTTATAGAAGGTCAAGACGAATTATCTGATTTAGCAGAATATGTGAAAAGTAATAATTTGCAATCAATAGAATTTGCTTCAGAAGGAGCTCAAAGCAAATATGCAATTACTCAAATATTTAAGAAAGACTTTTCTCAAATTAAAGGATATATAGAAAATACTTATAGAGCAGAGAATGGTCAAACATATTATATTTATATTGTTTATTACTAAATAATTCTCTTTTGAGTAAATAGATTTTTATTTAAATCTTATCTTTGTTTGAAATTATTTCATTTAGGAGAGAATGGCTGATTTTAGCCATTTTCTTTCTTTTATTTTTATAAACAACTAGATAAAATGGCTAAATATTTGTCAGTATGACGGACACACACGGTAGAGTGCCTAAAAATAACCAAAAAATTGCATTTTTTTTGTTATTTTTTATATTTTTTCAAATAAAGTAGTTGACGAATTAGTTTGTTGCTGCTATAATGTCCAAGTATCATTCTTCAAGGAAGAGTGCTACGCGACGATTAAGTCGCCAGTGTGTACTTTGACAACTGAATAATTAATATGTATTAATTTGTTAATACAATATTCTACGAAAAATAGTGTAATATGCAATTTTCACAATTACAAGTTTACGCTAGTTTTTTAACAAGA
>CALWTE010000025.1 GCA_944384375.1 uncultured Clostridia bacterium
AATAATTGGCGATATTTCATTCATTTCACTAACAAAGATACTGCCCAAGATTAAATCGCTCTTTGGAAATGAAAAAGAGGTGGTGCTTCTCTTTAAACCACAATTTGAATGTGGCAAGCAGCTGGCAAGAAAGGGCAAAGGGATAATAAAAGATAAAAAGGTGCATGTTTTCTTATTAAATGAGTTTTTGAATTTTTGCAAAGATTTAGGTTTTACTGTTGTCGATATTTTGCCATCTTCTATCAAAGGCAAAAGTGGCAACATTGAATATCTTATACATTTCAAAAAAGACAATAATTTCAAGAATTTTACTAAAAATATTGAAAATATTGTGGATTTTGCCTTTAAAAACGCAAAATAAGGTCAAAATTGCAACTTTTTTGATAATTTTATATTTTAAAGTTTAGTTTGAAAACAAATACTTTTTAATTTATTTTTAAAACTTTCCGCATGAAGATATGTATTATAAGTATAGTAAAATCTTGACAAAAAATTCATCATTAGTTATAATGTTAAAATGAAAACAAAAAAGAAAAATTTTGAGATTTTTACATCAATAAAATTGCTATGGCAAATTGCAACTTTAAAAAATAAGGTGTTTATAGTTGTGCTTTTATTAGGGTGTTTTATTCGTGCAATTTCATCAATAATTGTTCCGCTTATCACAGCTGCAATAATTGCAAAACTTTCTGGGACCCCTGCTGGAATTTTGGGGATTTATTTCCCTGATGATTGGTCTACATTTAAATTAATTATTATTTGTTTTGCAATTACCTTTGCTATTTATATGATTGCTTCTATAATTAGAGCTGGAATAAAATATTTTGCATGTCAAATGCGAATCAATACAAATATTAAAGCTATAAATTATTTACTGGAACATCGCAAAAATTTTGACCTCAATATGACAAATGGTGAAGCAAGTTATATCATTAAAACAGCATGTGATAATGTTGCATCGTTTATTGAAGTAGGGCTTGTAAACGTTATAGTTCCAGTAATAACCACAATATATTCTATTGTTTATGTTGCCTGTGTAAATTTATATTGTTTACTTATTTTACTAGCCACAATAGTTATACTTATTTCAATTATAGTTTTTAGAACACATCGAGATAAACTGGTATTTAGAAAACTTGAAACTATTAATGGTAATATTAACAATCATACTTTAAATATAATTGATAACTTACCACTAATAGGATTTTTCAAATCAAAAGCAAAGGAAATTCAAAAAACAACAGAATTAAACAATAGTTTTTTTAAAACTGATAAAAAGCGTTTACAAACTTATTTAATTTATTATTCTTTAGTTTATTTAGTCGAATTTGCTTGCACTATAGCAATACCAGCAATAATTTTATCTGGCAGTTTATCAACCGCAGAGCAAATTTCTATTTTAATTATTATAATACCATACATACTTAAGGTATTTACTGAAATTGAAAGTCTATCTTACTTTTTAGGTGATTGTCAACAAAAGGCAACAGCTATTTCTAGGTTGCTTTTAATTAAAGCCGAACCACAAAACTTGCTAAGCTTTAACGAACAAGATAACCCAAAAGTAAATAGTATAGGCAAAATCAATGTGCAAGGTTTAAAATATAATATTGGAAATTTTTCAAAAAAATACAGCAACATTACATTTTATAAAGGGCAAATAAACTGTATTGCTGGCGAAAGTGGAGGAGGAAAAACAAGTTTAATCAATGCTATTTTGGGGTTAAAAGAATATAGCGAAGGCACTATATTAATTAACGATGAAATAAAGGTTAAATCACTTTTCTACTATAGTGATAAAATAGCACTGGCTGTACAATCTGAAAAATTCTTTGATAGAAGCATTGAAGAAAACATTGTTTACCCAAATAATGAAATTAATGAAAAGGCATTATCATTTATTAAAAAGTTTGAAATAGAATATCTACTCTATAAAACTCAAGATGTTAATAAAGATTTTAAATCGAAATTATCTGGTGGCGAGAAAAAAAGAATAAATATTATTCGTTGCATTTCAAAAGATGCTGATGTTTATATTTTAGACGAACCTACAAATGAGTTAGATAAAAATAATGTTAAACGCGTTATAAAGGAGCTTAAAAAATTAAAAAAACATTCAATTGTAATTGTAATCTCTCATGATAAAAATATATTAGATATATCTGAAAATATTATATTAGTTTAAATAAAAATAGCTAATGTTGATTAACCAGCATTAGCTATTACCACAGCAATAGTCTTTTTTTAATTGTCCACTTCTTTTGGGTTCAGACTATAGAGCCTTAGTTGTTTTCAATTAATAGATTTCTTAAAGTTGTCTACTTTAGAATCTATTTAATTGTGATGCAGTTGGATAGAGTGGAAGGTCTGCAAGGCCTTGACATGCTTGACAGTTTTGACATGCTTGGCATGGTGGTATTACAGGATAGCCATAAGATGGTACGAGTAAATCTACAAGGGCAGTTACCTTCAGTACAACTTGTAAACAACCAGTGACGGTGAAAGTATTTTCGCCAGAATACGAGCCTATTTGGCTTGAGAACACTGCGTTTGCCTTGATTTCAACAGGTGTGAATGATGGTTGTGGTACAAACAAGACTGCACTCTTTGTGAATGTTATCGAACTTGTGCCTGTACCTATCACACCATTTGCATCTCTATAGGTCACTGTTAATGGAATAGTTATTGTCATAGATACATTTGCATAATTAGAATTTTGATCTATTCTATCTATCACAATATCTGAAACCGTTATGCTAGAGCCTATTTGATTTGTTGCCGATATAAAAGTAAGCGGTTGAACAGGGTTTGCAGGGTTTTGGTTTGTTACAACGAGTACGATTCCAGTTTCTGTCGTTTGAGATACGCACGCGTCAAATACTTTAGTTGTTTCAATAAGTACTTTTTCACAAATCCCACCCATAGCGTTTCCTGATATTGGCCCCGGTCGGTTTGGATTTGTGTTGTTGATATAAAATGACATTTTTACCTCCATTAAATTTTTTTGTGTTTACTAGTTTTGTAAACCCAACTACTAAAATTATATGTAAGCAAGGATAATTGTGTTACT